>JAXHSZ010000453.1:0-6541 GCA_034190725.1 Thermodesulfobacteriota bacterium | reverse complement strand
ATGTTATCGTTCTGAGTCCGGGTGTTTCAATGTCTCTTGAGCCCATACAAGAAGCAAAGAACCGGGGCAGGATGATCATAAGCGAGATAGAACTGGCATACAACTTCATAGACGCCCCTAGTATTGCAATCACAGGGACAAATGGAAAGACCACTACCACCACTCTCATCGGTGAGATCCTCCGGAGAAATCATAAAGAGGTGTTTGTGGGTGGAAACATCGGTAATCCTCTCATCAATTGTGTGATTGATGGAAGAAAAACAGACTACGTAGTTGCAGAAATAAGCAGTTTTCAGTTGGAAGGGATAATGAATTTTCGACCCAAAATAGTCGTGTTTCTTAATATGTCACCGGATCATTTGGATCGATACTCTTCGTATGAAGACTATGTGGAAGCAAAGAAACGAATATTCGTCAATCAAAGGGATGATGATGTCGCTGTCTTAAATGCTGATGATCCTCTGGTTTCGAATATGGCCGCTCCATTGGGAAGAACAAAGAAAGTCTATTTCAGCAGGAAGAAGAAGATAGAGAATGGTGTTTACCTGGACGGGAACCATGTTATTTCGGGGATTGACCAAGATGTCTATTGTTATGAAACAGAGGGTATCAAGATAAAGGGTTGTCATAATATCGAGAATACCATGGCGGCCATTGCTGCAACAGAAACCTGTATGTGCAGCAAAGAGAAGATCAAAGAGGCTGTGTATGGCTTCTCCGGCTTGGAACATCGTATGGAGTTTGTGGAAGAGATTTCCGGAGTTGAATACTACAATGATTCAAAAGCAACCAATGTGGCAGCGGTTGAAAAATCCCTGGAGAGTTTTGACAGACCTATTATTCTCATTGCAGGTGGGAAAGACAAAGGCACGGGATATGAAACCCTGAAAGATTTGGTGATGAATAAGGTGAAGAAGCTTATTCTCATTGGTGAGGCCAAGGATATCATTCAAAAGAGTCTTGGCTGTTTAACAACAACCACTCGAGCAGATACATTGCAGGATGCAGTAAAGAACGCACACTCTGAATCCGGCTTGGGAGATGTTGTCCTCTTTGCACCTGGTTGTTCAAGTTTTGATATGTTCAATAATTACGAAGAGAGAGGAAGAGCATTTAAAACAGCGGTGAGAGAGTTGAAATCCATGAAAGATTGAATGAGGATATGATTTGGTAAAGAAAAAGACCGGAATCGATAACACATTATTGATTTGTGGTTTATTGCTTGTCAGTACCGGCATTGTAATGGTTTACAGCTCCAGTGCTATAGTAGCGCAGGAAAAGTTTCAAAACGAATATTACTTTTTGAAGAAGCAGATCCTGTTTGCATTGGTCGGAATACTCATGATGGTGATTGTATCGAAAGTGGATCATCGGGTATACAAAAAGATCCCTTATCTTTTTCTGGGAATGAGCTTTGTGTCTTTGATTGCGGTACTTTTGCCGGGAATAGGCATCACTGCCGGGGGGTCAACACGGTGGCTGAGTTTGGGGATGATCTCCATCCAGCCTTCAGAGTTTGCAAAACTCGCTCTTATAATCTATCTGGCCTATTCATTGGCAAAGAAGGATCAGACAATAAAGAAGTTCTCCGTGGGAGTTTTGCCCCATCTTATTATATCAGGCATTATGCTCGCTTTAATCATCATAGAACCTGATATGGGAACAGCCATGTGCATAGGTGCTGTGGTGTGTATATTGCTCTTTGTAGCAGGTGTTCGAATTGGTCATCTCTTTTTAATATTTCTGTTCACCATCCCTCTTGTCTATTTTCTTATATTTAATACACCCTATAGACGCCAAAGAATTTTTGCTTTTCTCAATCCGTGGGAATATGCAAACGATTCCGGTTTCCAGGTGATCCAATCCTTATATGCTTTCGGTTCCGGTGGAATCTTCGGCCGGGGATTGGGAGATGGAAAGCAGAAACTGTTCTACCTCCCTGAAACCCATACGGATTTTATCTTCTCAGTTATAGGCGAAGAACTGGGGCTTTTAGGTGTGATAGTGATTCTCGTCATTTTCGCTTTCTTAATATATCGAGGTATCATGATATCGGTTCGCACCCCTGATCTCTTCAGTATGTATCTGGCTCTGGGTATCACCTCATTAATAGGATTACAGGCAATAATACACATGGGAGTTACTCTGGGTCTTCTGCCCACAAAAGGGATTCCTCTCCCCTTGGTGAGCTATGGAGGGTCGTCATTGCTTACCAGTCTGGTGGCCTTGGGTATCTTGATGAATATTTCTTCATTTGCCAGAAAAGGATGATTCCATGAAGGTTTTGATTGCCGGGGGAGGAACGGGCGGACATCTTTTTCCTGGTTTGGCATTGGCGGAGGAGTTTAAGAAGCGTGATCCGGATACTCTCTGCATCTTTGTTGGAACAAAGAAAGGGATAGAATCAACCATAGTTCCAGAGTATGGTTTTCAACTTCGTACAATAGATGTTGGAGGCTTAAAGGGAAAGTCGGTGACGGAAAAGGTGCGCAATCTGATTCGCATCCCAGGAAGTATGTGTCAAGCTGTGTTTATGATGAGGGAGTATACACCGGAATTGGTCATAGGAATGGGTGGGTATGCTTCCGCACCGGTGGTTTTTAGTGCGTTCCTGATGGGAATAAAGCGAGTTATTTGTGAGCAAAATACTATACCAGGAATTGCCAATAGGATTTTAGCCCGATTTGTGAATAGAGTCTTTATATCTTTTTCGGAAACCAGATATCTTTCATCAATGAAAAGGGCAAGACTCACGGGTAATCCAATAAGGAGAAGTCTCAAGGAAAGCCTTTCAGAGAATGGGAAACCACGTCAAAGATTCACTTTGCTTGTTTTAGGCGGAAGTCAGGGAGCACATTCCATTAATAAAAAGGTATTGGCTGCTTTGGATTATCTCGTTTCGAAGAAAGACACTTTGCAGATAATACACCAGACGGGGAATGCTGATTTTCAGTGGGTTTCCCAAGTGTATGATGAAAAGGGTTTTCATGCAGAAGTGGTACAATTCATCGATGATATGGCATCAGCCTATAGGGATGCAGACCTTGTCATCTGCCGAGCGGGCGCTACGACAATCTCTGAACTTACGGTGTGTGGTAAGGCATCGATACTTATTCCTTATCCTTTTGCAGCCAATAATCATCAGGAGATTAATGCAAAGATACTCTCGGAAAGGGGTGCTGCAAAGATGATTTTAAATGGAGATGTAAGTGGTGAGAATTTGGCTATAATGATCGATGAATTGGCTTGTGATCCCATGACTCTTTCTCACATGAGAAAAGAGAGTTTCAGCCTGGGCAGACCAAACGCGTGTGAAGATGTTGTTGAGAGTTGTTATGAACTTCTGGGAAAAAGTAAAATTGATCAATCTCGGAAAACTTCTCATGTTGCAGTTGATTGAGATAGGGGTAATATGTACAAAAAGATAAAACACATTCACTTTGTAGGAATCGGCGGTATTGGGATGAGTGGTATTGCCGAGGTTTTATTGAATTTGGGATACAGGGTCAGTGGATCGGATATTCAGGAATCGGAAATCACCCGTCGTCTGAGTCACCTTGGGGGGACAATACATTACGGACATAGTAAAGACAATTTAGAAGATGTGGACGTGGTAGTTACCTCATCTGCTGTGAGAGCGGACAATCCCGAAGTCACCGAAGCAGAACATCGACTTATCCCTGTTATTCCTCGTGCTGAGATGCTTGCGGAACTGATGAGGATGAAGTATGGAATTGCCGTCTCAGGTACTCATGGGAAGACTACGACCACATCAATGATCGCAACGGTTCTGTCCCATGGGGACATGGATCCGACAGTGATTATCGGGGGGAGGCTCAACAGCCTGGGAACCAATGCGAAACTAGGGCAAGGAGAATTTCTAGTGGCTGAAGCAGATGAAAGTGATGGATCATTCCTCAAACTTTCTCCCACCATAGCGGTAGTGACCAACATCGATCAAGAGCATATGGATCATTATAAGGATATGGAAGAAGTGAGGGCAGCATATCTCGACTTTGTCAATAAGATTCCTTTTTACGGTATGGCTGTGATATGCCTTGACCATGAGAACATTCAGGCATTGATTCCACAGATAAAGAAGAGATACATCACTTACGGTATGACCAGTCAGGCGGATATTCAGGCACGGGAGGTTGTATTTTCCGAAAACAAGACCGCTTTTGAAGTATTACACTGTGGAACATCCCTCGGGAAGATACAACTCCAAATGCCGGGTATTCACAATGTATATAACGCATTGGCGACCATATCGGCCGCTCTTGAACTGGACCTGGATTTCAAGACTATCCAAGAAGGACTCAATGATTTCACAGGTATTCACCGAAGATTCCAAATAAAAGGTCAGTACAAAGATATACTCATTGTTGATGACTATGCACATCATCCGGTGGAGATCAAAACAACCCTCAGTGCCGCAAAGAATGGATGGAAGAAACGGGTGATTGCGGTCTTCCAACCCCACAGATTTTCACGTACCAAGGATCTGTATGAAGATTTCCTGGTTGCTTTCTATCAGGCAGATATATTGATAGTCACAGAGATCTATCCGGCAAGCGAGGATCCTCTCCCCGGAATTGATGCCAAGACCCTTTCCGACGGAATCAAAGAACACGGACATAAGAACGTATCTTTCATTTCAGACAAGGGCAAAATCGCGTCTCATCTCATGGATATACTGGAAGAGGGTGATATGATTCTCACTCTTGGAGCAGGGGATGTTTACAAAGTGGGAGATGCATTGATCGATACATTAAAATTGAGGACCTGAGAAAATTGGTTACCAAGAAATATATAAATGGACTGAGAAAGGTAACAAGGGGAGATGTGCTGACTGATCAACCAATGAGTAAGTACACCTCCATCAAAGTGGGTGGATCGGCGGATGTTGTTGTCTTTCCTGAGGATTTAAAAGATTTGATCCATATAATAAGGTACTTGAAGAGTGAGTCTCTTTCGTTTTTTGTCTTGGGAAACGGGACAAACCTCTTGGTGAGGGATGGAGGAGTAGAGGATGTTGTAATAAATTTATCACACGGTTTTACAAGAATGGAATTGCTTTCACGAGAGGGATTTGAAGCGGTCTTTGCTGAAGCGGGAGTGTCTTTGGTTCGTTTGCTCAGGTTTGCCATGGATTATAATCTTTCAGGTCTTGAATTTGCAGCGGGTATACCCGGCACCGTGGGTGGTGGTCTCTTTATGAATGCAGGAGGAAGACTTGGAGAGATGAAAGATGTCACTCTCTCCGTCACCCTGTTGAATTCTGGGGGAGAGATTGTTACGAAGAAGAGAGAAGATTTGGAATTTTCATACAGGAAATTACAACTTGCATCGGGCAGTATTATTTTGAATGCGATTCTCATGTTGAAAGACAATGAGAAACTGCACATCAATGAAAGGATCCAAGATGTATTGTCAGAAAGAAAAAAGAAGCAACCACTTGATTCTCCAAATGCCGGATCGATATTCAAGAACCCTGAAGGAATTCCGGCTGGCCAACTGATCGATCAGACCGGACTCAAGGGATTTCAGGTAGGTGATGCCAGTGTTTCAGAGTTACATGCCAATTTTATAATAAACCTTGGCAATGCCACTGGTAGGGATGTCGAAAACCTGATAAAAGAGGTTCAAGAGAGGGTATATAAGAGGACGGGACTGATGCTAGAACCTGAAATCACAATCATCGGCAGGAATTGACCAATGTGGAAGAAAAAGAAGGTCGGTGTTTTCATGGGAGGATTGTCAGCAGAAAGGGAAATCTCCCTTCAGAGTGGGGGCACTATTCTTTCTTCCCTGAAAAAGAAGGGCTATAAAGCCTGTTCAATAGATGTGAACAAAGATGTTCCGGAACAGGTAATCCGAGAAGGTATCCAAGTGGCTTTCATCGCTCTTCATGGGAGATGGGGAGAAGACGGCTCAATCCAAGGCATGCTCGAAATCATGGGCATTCCTTACACAGGTTCAGGAGTACTTGCCAGTGCTCTGGCCATGAACAAACCCATGGCAAAAAGAATTCTCAACTTTCATAAACTCCAGACCCCTGATTTTCAGGTTATTGAGAGAGACGAGATACAGGAAGGTGGATTTGAAGGACAAATACAATTGAAGTTTCCCCTTGTAGTCAAACCCATATCAGAAGGTTCAGCTATTGGGGTGAGTATAGTAGAAGATGAAACGATATTGAAAGATGCCGTAGAAGAGGCGGCCAGGTATACACATTCAATAATGCTTGAGGAATTTATTCATGGATCGGAAATTACAGTGGGAGTTTTAAATGGTCGTCCACTCCCAGTTATAGAAATCATCCCCAAATCCAGATTTTACGATTACAGATCGAAATATACACCAGGGATGACGGAGTACATTATTCCAGCCAGGTTGCCCGATGATCAACTGCTTAAATCGCAAGATATAGGATTAAAAGCCTATAAAGCCATGGGTTGCCATGGACCTGCCAGGATGGATATGATATTGGATTCAGAAGGAAATCCCCACGTGCTTGAAATCAATACCATACCAGGCA
>JAXHSZ010000452.1:0-13464 GCA_034190725.1 Thermodesulfobacteriota bacterium | reverse complement strand
TCTTCACTCATACATGGGTCTTTGTCATAGAGACCGTCAATGTCCGTCAGAATGATGAGCAAGTCAGCTTCTACCAAGTTCGTAATGAGAGCAGAGAGATTATCATTGTCTCCGAATTTAATCTCTTCCACAGCTACTGAATCATTCTCGTTAATTACAGGGATAATTCCGTAAGACACAAGGGCGGAAAGAGTATTACGAGCATTTAAGTATCTTTGCCGGTTACTTAAATCGTCATGGGTGAGCAGAACTTGAGCAACTTTTTCATCATATTGTGAAAAGGATCTTTCGTAACTCCACATGAGAGTCGATTGCCCCACTGCTGCTGCCGCCTGTTTCTGAGGAATGTTCTTAGGCTTTTCTGAAAATCCGAGTTTCTGCATTCCGGCAGCGATGGCACCTGACGAGACGATAATCGGATAGTATCCCTCCTTCTTGATCAGTGACATATCTTTGGCTAAACCATTGAACAGAAAGAGGTCCAGACCACCATCGGCAGAGGACAAGACGCCACTTCCGATCTTGATAACCACTTTCTTAACATTTCTTAGGATCTCTTTTCTGGGACAGTCATGAATCATCTTTAGCGACTCGTATATCAGTGTTTTTATCGTTCTTCAACTTCAAAACCAAAGATCCAACGCAGTTGATCAAAGCCTTCGTCCCTTCACCTGTCATTGCAGAAATGGGAAAGATCTTCATGCCAGATTCCTCAAAATGTCTCTTGCACTTATTGAGGTTTTTTCTGGACTCTGCGAGGTCCATTTTGTTTATTGCTACAATTTGGGGTTTCTCAGCCAAAGATGAGCTGTATAATGCAAGTTCATTATTGATGGTGTTGAAGTCATCTATGGGATCTCTTTGATTGGTTTTCGAAATATCGATAAGATGAATCAGAAGACTGGTCCTCTCAATATGTCTCAGAAACCTTATACCCAATCCGGTCCCCTGGTGAGCACCTTCTATCAGTCCAGGAATATCAGCTACTACAAAACTGTTATAGTCTTCATAACCCACAACACCAAGGGTTGGAGTGAGAGTGGTAAAAGGATAATCGGCAATTTTGGGTTTTGCTGCTGAGATCTTCGATATTAAGGTTGATTTTCCTGTATTGGGAAGGCCGATTATACCCACATCAGCAAGCAGTTTCAGCTCGAGTTTCAACCATTTTTCCTCGCCTTTTTGTCCGTCTTCAGCATAATATGGGGCCCGGTTTGTGGATTTAACAAATCTGTTATTCCCTCTTCCCCCTTTTCCTCCCTTTACTACTGTTATACTTTCTCCATTACATGCAAGATCCTTTATGACAACATCGTTTTCGTTTTTAACGATGGTCCCCACAGGTACTGGAATCATTAAGTCGGGGGAGTTCTTTGCGTGTTGATTCTTTCCCCTTCCGTGTTCACCTCGCTTTGCAGAATAGTATTGTTGGTAACGAAGGTCGAGCAATGTAGAAAGTCGGTCATTTGCGACTAATATCACATCTCCGCCCTTACCACCATCTCCCCCGTCCGCACCCCCTTTAGGCACGAATTTTTCACGCCTGAAACTTACACAACCTCTCCCACCATCACCGGATTTTACGAATATCTTTACTTCATCAATGAATTTCACTATATGAAAGGTTTTTGAAGGTGGATTTACATATTGAGTGCCTGAGCGAAAACAGCTATCTCATTCTTGTTCAGACACTTTTCATATAACTTAAGTTGAGCGATTCTTTCCGTTACAAGAGGTTGTAGGTTGCTGAATATGGTAAAAAAAAACGATTCGAAGCGGACAAAAGTGAAGTCACCCTTTCAGAGAGTTCGACTTGAAACGTTTTTTACTTCAGATTCAGTAAGATACAACCTTGCAGTAGGAAAGGATCGTTCAACTTAGGTATATAATTTTTAAGAATTGTTACCGCGGAATTGGTATTTCTTTGAGATGCGGTTATGGTCGCATTGATGTTAGGAAATAATTACATTGCGGCAATTTTTCGATAGCCTTCACTGACAAATGATCTCTGTGAACTAATTCCTGCGATGCTTTTATCAATCCATACTGGCCTGATTCGGACTTTTAGTGATCTTTCCTCATTCATGAAACTCAACTTGCATATACACTTACTCTCTTCTTGTTCTTCCCTTTTCTTTCAAACTTCACGACTCCGTCTATTTTGGCAAATAGGGTGTAATCTTTGCCTACTCCAACATTGCTGCCAGGATGGATCTTGGTGCCTCTCTGCCTCACTAGAATGTTGCCCGCTCTTACCTCCTGTCCTCCGTATCTCTTGACTCCAAGCCTCTGACCAACACTGTCTCGCCCATTGCAAGAGCTTCCTCCTGATTTCTTATGGGCCATAATATGTCCTCCTCTTTAAAAATGGCGTTCTTTCTTTGATAAAACTTTGCCAGCTATTAAGAATTGGAATCGCCCTACGTCTCATTTGATAAGTTAATCCGTGGGCTTCATCTTTGGAATTCTTTTAGAAATCTCATATATTTCAGTAAATCAAGCCATTGATTTCTGCTGGATTTTAAATCTCAATGTATTTTTATTTTCTTTGTGCCTCTGTGCCTCTGCCCCTATGTGCCTATCTGAACAATTATTCCTTGACAGCCCCTTACACAATCTTTATTGGGATTTGATCTCTTTTATTCTGAGGTTTGTGTAGAGTTGCCGATGCCCCTGTTTCTTACGATATCCCTTCCTCCTCTTGGATTTAAAAACAATGATCTTCTTTCCTTTTCCATGTTTGACAATTTCCGTGACAACACAGGCATGCTCTAGAACAGGTGTTCCGATTTCAATATCGTCCCCATCGGCTACCATAAGGACTTCCTTTAATTCAACTTTATCCCCTGCATCTCCGTGTATCTTTTCTACTTTTACAATATCTCCTTCAGAGACTCGATACTGCTTGCCACCAGTCTTCACAACAGCATACATTCTGTTTTCCTCCCATAAATCCTTATCTGTCCTGTCTCTGATCTCGTTCAAAAGGGCTTTTCAGACGAGTCAATAGAATAGATCAAAATATAGTAATTCTCAGACCCTGTCAAGCATAAATTCCCCACCGTCAACTTCAAATTGTTCCTGGTGAAAATCATCTCTAGCCTTTATGATAATGCTCTTATTGTACCTTCTCTCCAAGGTATCGATTTCAGTTCTTTCTTCTTCGAATAATAGATCCGAAATATCGGGATTTACAAAGACGTAAATAGTACTTCCCTGAATTTCTGTTATCTCTCTTTTAATCTCTCGTATAACCTCATTCAATATAGTGGTCTTTGATTTGATAAACCCCTTCCCCTCGCAGTATGTGCACGGTTCACACAAGACTCCACCCAGGCTATCTCTTGTTCTTTTTCTGGTCATTTCAACGAGTCCGAGTTCAGATATCTTGAGTATATTGGTCTTTGCCTTGTCTTTCTTCAGGGCCTGTCTTAAGGATTGAAAGACTTTTTCTTTGCTGCTTTCTTTCTTCATATCTATAAAGTCAATGATAATGATTCCTCCGATGTTCCTCAGCCGAAGTTGATATGCAATCTCTTTCACTGCTTCGAGATTTGTTTTAAGGATAGTGTCCTCAGGGTTTCTCCTCCCCACGTATTTCCCTGTATTGACATCTATGGCAACCAATGCCTCGGTATCTTCGATTACGATATACCCTCCGGATTTCAGCCATACCTTTTCTCCTAAAGCCCTTCCAATTTCCACTTCTATTCCATATGCATCGAATACAGGCTCATCCTTGTCATAGAGTTCCACGGAGTACTTCATCTTGGGCATGAATGTTTCTACGAATTCCAGAGTCTTCTTGTACTCTTTTTCAGAATCTATAATCAGCCTGTCCACATCCTCGGTAAACAGATCACGGATTGTCCGCATCGTCATGTCAAGGTCATGATGAATGAGACTCCGAACAGGGATAGTACTTTTTTTTTCTAGAATATTGTCCCAGAGTTTTAATAGGAAATCCATGTCAGTATTGAGATCTTCTTCATTTTTCCCTTCACTGGCCGTACGTACGATAAAACCATATCCATCTGGCTTGATCTTCTTTATGATCTCCCGTAGTCTTTTTCTTTCATTTTCATTTTCTATCCGTCTTGATACGCCCAGGTGGTTCACCGTGGGCATCAGGACTAAATGACGACCAGGAAGAGTGATATGGGATGAAACCCGTGCTCCTTTGGAACCAATCGGTTCTTTCGTCACTTGTACAAGAACTTCCTGACCTTCATAAATCATATCTTCAATTTGAAGGGGCCGGTTGATTGCATTGAAAAGTGAGCTGTCCAACTCAATTCCAGGTTCCTCAATGGTCAACATTTCTTCAAATTCTTCGAGATCTGAGCACACATCTGAAACATACAGAAAAGCGGCCTTCTCCAGTCCAATATCTATAAAAGCAGCCTGCATTCCGGGCAGAACCCTCACCACTTTCCCTTTGTATATGTTCCCAGCAATCCCCCTGTCAGTATGATGCTCAATGTACAGTTCAGCCAAAACACCATTTTCCACAAGGGCAACCCTGGTTTCCTGTGAACTTACGTTTATAATTAACTCTGTAGACACTGGTGGTTATTCCCCACTCCTTCCTCTATTCTCAAAATCCTAAGAAGTTTTACTTCTTTTTCATTCAGGTTCAGTATGCCTTTCACCATGTCAAAAGGCTTGATTTTATTTGCCATTCCAAATTGAAGATTGAACTCTATAGTAAGGTTATCCTTCAACTTCAGATCATCAATAATAGATCGAAGATCAACTTTTTTTGTTCCCTTCTTCTTTTTCTGTATAACAGGAAAGCTCTCTTTGCCTAAGAAAGACTGAATCGCATTTTGCAAAGCACCTTCATTGAGGGGAACATCCAATGCTTGACCATTCGCAGAAACTAAGTAGTTTATTTTTCTCATATTATCAGATATGGGGCTTGATTTCAAGGGAATTCCCCAGCCATGTAAAATTCTTATTCCTTTTGGGATTTGTTTGTTAAGGCTCTCCTTAATATCATTGGGTCTCATATCCCCTTCAATCTCTATATCAATATATTCTGCCAGACTCTCCACACCAACTGCTAAAGCTGAACCAAAGATTATTCTTGGTAAAGGATGAAAGCCTTTTGAATGTCTTACAGGAATATTCGCTCTTCTCAAAGCCCTTGAGAAGACACGAATCAGTTCCAGATGACTCAAGAACCTTGCATCATCAAGTTTTGAGTACTGAAACCTGAAACGTCGATATTTCTCTATCCCACTCCTTTTTTCAATATGAAAGGGTTGCTGAATACGTGGTGAGGTATCTGATAGTATAGTCTGAATGTTTTTGTCGTTGCAAACCCCGCATTCTGTGCATGCTTCGATACGGCAATCGTGTGTGAGCTCTCCTTTTAGCCCCTTCTGGTGTTCTTTCATGAGAAAATCTTTACTCACCAGGCAATCCAGATGGTCCCAGGGAAGGATCTCATCGTAGGAACGTTTTCGCCTATTATAGAAATCCATATCAATACGAGCATCCGCAAAGGCTCTTTTCCATAAGTCATACTTGAAGTGTTCACTCCATGCATCAAGTCGACTCCCATACTTGTGTGCATTGACCAATACTTTACTCAATCTTCTGTCACCTTGAGAGAAGATACCTTCCAATATGCTGAACCTTGGATCCTGCCATTTAAGGGTGAATCTCTTGCCCCGTATTTTTTCTTTGAAAAAATCATGTTTTTCCATGATATCAGTGAGACCTATTTGGGATTCCCACTGAAATGGTATTTGAGGTTTTGGTACAAATGTGGAAATACTCACAGTAACGTTCCTGGGAGATTTTGGGCCTTTCCCACTTGAAAGAATCTTTCTAGAAAGGTCAACTATTCCCTCCATATCCTCATCTGTCTCAGTGGGCAGTCCTATCATGAAGTAAAGTTTTATGGAATCCCAACCTGCTGCAAAGACATTTTTCGCTGTGTTTAGTATCTCTTCTTCGGTAACTCCTTTGTTGATAACATCCCTCAACCTCTGAGTTCCAGCCTCAGGGGCAATAGTGATTCCTGTCTTGCGCACCTTTTTTATCTCATCGATGACTCTTGGAACCAGTGTTTCAGGCCTGAGGGATGGAAGAGATACTGAGATGTTCTGATGAGAATATGCACACATCAACTCCATGAGTAGAGTGTCAATATGAGAATAATCACCAGTGTTCAGCGAAAGAAGTGAAATATCTTCATATCCTGTTTTTTCTATTCCTTTTTCTATTATATTTTTTATGATATTAGAGGATCTCTCCCTGACAGGACGGTACGTCATTCCAGCTTGGCAGAATCGACAGCCTCTTGTACAGCCTCTGGTGATCTCCAGACTCAGTCGATTGTGAATGATATCCATAAAAGGGACGATAAATCCCGTAGGACATGCTGCTTGATTCAGGTCCGATACAATCCTCTTTTGTATATTCGAATATCCTTCTTTAAGAGGAATGATCTCTTGTATCCTTCCATCTTCATGATATTTGATATCAAAAAAAGATGGGATGTAGACTCCTTGAATCTTCGATAAGTTATTATACAGTTCTATTTTTTTGCCCCCACCATTTTTCCACTCCGTAACACAATCACATATCTCAAGGATAACCTCCTCTCCATCCCCGATAACAATCGCATCGAAAAATTCAGCCATAGGTTCAGGATTGTAAGCACAAGATCCCCCGGCTATGACCAAAGGCATGCTCTCGTTTCGTTCTTTTGCAAAAGAAGGTATGCCGGCAAGGTCAAGCATATTAAGGATATTGGTGTAACAAAGTTCATATGGAAGTGTGAATCCTATCACATCAAAATCACGCAATGGTAGACAAGATTCAAGAGAAGTGAGAGGTATCTCCTTTTCCCTCATGATCTTTTCCATATCAATCCATGGTGCATATACCCTTTCACATGCAATCTCATTCTTCCTATTCAATATACCATACAGTATCTGGAAGCCCACATACGACATACCGATCTCATAAACATCTGGAAAAGCCAATGCAAATTTCAGTTCTACCTTTTCTAAATCTTTGTGAACTGCATTAATTTCATTTCCAAGATATCGTGTTGGTTTTGTGACTAATGGAAGTATTTCTCGTAACATGCTAGCCCTTTCCAATTCACTTATACAGAAGCAAATGGAACAGTTACTCAACCTGTTCCAATGTAGTCATCCCAATCATTCAATTGAAGGATAAAAATCAATATCATTCTAGCAAATGACCCTGTCGTTTTGCTTCAGGATCATTTACTAAACTGTTTCATGAATTACAACTTCAACAGGGTAAACTCAGTATAAATGACCACTCAAGTTATGTCAATGGAAGGATATGAGCTTCTAAAATTTTCCCTTGTTTATCTTTAGGTCAAACATGTCATTGGTCAGTACAAATTATAACAGGCCGCTGTGTTCAGGGGTGTAGATTTTACTGGAGCCCGTGATTATTTAGAAGTAATGAGCTGCAATTGATCTTCCATTTTATTGAAGAGACGTTCTATAATAGGTTTATTTGCATCAGTTTCAGAAAAGCCTGCACTCACGGTTACTGACTCTCCATAACCACTGAGTCCTATGCCGAGAATTGGTGGGTACATCACAGGGGCAGTGAGAAAAGCATCTCTCACCGGAGGATCTCCAAAAATGAGTTGGCTTTTGTCAATAACACCCATATTTGTAATGCATGGTGGGAAGGCATTTTTCATACTCGTGAAACGTTTGTACATTAAGTCGAGTAACCTGCGATTCAAAGCAAATGGAAATGCTTTTAAAAAAAGGATCACAGGATAGTCCCCCAGTCCAATGTAATCCTTTTTCATGAAGTCCATCTGGTGGTGAACAAGAGATACTGTATCATTAAAGGTCTCACCAACCGTTTGACCTATATTTAAATATACAAAGCCGGAGAGGTTGCAAATGGCTTCACCTCGCCCTGCTGGCAGGTAGCGGCGAAGGTCGGCTGTGTTCATAAAACGAAGAGGTGTTTTTACGTTTCGATCAGTGAGTTGTGTAAAAGCACGATAGAATGCAGCTATAATAACGTCATTCAATGTCACTGTATTCGTTCGACAATATGATTTAATGGATTGAAACCGTTCAGAGTTTATACTGCGGATAACAAAGGTACGATCATCGTGGTCACCTTTAACCAGCGGTAGAGTCCAGTATCGATTCGGGTATACATTATTCTTCAAGTTACGAAAGGTACGGCGAATGATTCCAAGCTTGTGTAATGGAGTAAATTTTCCGCTGACCTGGCGCAGGCTCCGGCTGCCTTTGAGGTTTATCTCCGGTATATATCCAGGGTTATTGAAAAGTTCCCGGTAGATGGATGCAAGCAAGTAAGCGAACTCCTTTACACCCCCTGCGTCCGCTGCTATGTGGTTTACTTTTATACAGAATACATCTTTTTTTGAACGAAGGATACATGCCTGCACCTGGGGATCCCCAAAGGGATCAATCGGACTGGTAAGGAATTTTGTCATCTCTTGGTTGACATCCGTCGTTTCTATCAGCTTACAAAGTTCTAAATTGTTCAGGTCATGTCTATATTCCCAGCATGGTCTCCACAAACTGGTGCTGAACCTTGAGCCCAGCACAGGCTCCGAATCCAGGCCCAGTCTGATCGCTCTAGCCATGCGGTCTTCATCTATCATACCGTCAAAAAGGACTATACAGTGGATTTGCATGTCACCCACTGCACGCATGGAAAAGATGATCTGATCACTTAATACAGCACGGATGCGTTTGGGGATCGGTTGAGGCACGATATGTTCCTCCATGAATGCTAGATTTTATTGAGGGCATATCTAAAAATGGCTGTATTCCACAATCTCTGCTTAAGATTCAGATTTTGGGGCAAATTCCAATGCATTACTACTTACCCAATGTATTCCTGTGATCTAAACATTAGTCTTCCATGATCTTTAAAAAAAATCTCATTTCTTTGAAGACACTATTTCTCAACTTTTATTTGGTAAAGAGGGAAACATCCCATTGTTTCGTAATCCATCCGACAAGGTGATACAAGACTGCAATTAAGATTTGGTGATTATTTATATTCAAGAACCTTGGGGGTGAGGAGGGAGGCAGTGTTGTGAATCAGGGCGCAATGAATAGGATGAGGGTGTTGGGGATCTTTTTCCTTTTACTTAAAAGCAATTTGACATAAAACATAGGAAATAAAAACATGATTCAACAACACTGCCTGCAAGGGGGAATGGTGTATGAACAGGTACTGAGCATCATTTTGTTCATCTGAACTTCATATCGGCTGATTTCAGAGATACTTTAATTATATTCACAAAAAATTGAGCATTTATGCAATTTAGGAATATACCTTATCTAGGTTGTTTATTGGCTTTATTTATGGAACATCTCTTGACAATCTCTGTATATATTGCTAATCGAAATTATGATGTATTTCATTAAAATGAAGTACATAAAATTCCCATTACCGACAAAACAAGTCTTTTAGGGCAAGTACTGAGTTTTGTCTTTATTCCGAACATCCCCTCTTAATCATTATATCTTACAATGCATAGAATAATGATCTCTTTGCAGAAATGGACAACCTAAAAAACAACAAGAATTTCCTGAGGGAAAAATGACTCGTAAAAAATCATATCGTGAGAAATTGAACGACAGTAAGGATCTCCCCAGGATCGAGATAATCACTGAAAAAATGACCAAGAGATAGGGAACAGGTACAGTTGCCATCCCTGCTTCCAAGGAAGTAGATGAGATCATGAAAAAAGTTCCCAAAGGCAAGCTTATCACAATCAATGAGATACGACGAATCCTTACAGAGCGACATAAAGCAAATGTAGGGTGACCCATCACCGTCGGAATATTTGCCGGGATTGCCACAGGTGCGGCTGTGGAAGATGCAACAAAAGGAAAAGAGAATATTACACCCTACTGGAGAACCTTGAAATCAGGTGGTGAGGTGAATCCAAAATACCCTGAAGGCATAGATGAGCAAAAAAAAACGTCTGGAATCAGAAGGGCATACCGTAATGCAAAAAGGGAAGAAGTTTTTTATGGAGGAGTATGAGAGAGCTGTGATGAAATTTTAATTTCATCTGGACTCCAGCTCCTTGAACTTTGAAACTTTGATCTCCATCCAAGGGATGAAGAGAAGTGTTATCAGTTATCATTTTACAGTCTGAGTCTGTGGTTTTCAGTTGATGTTTGATAATGGCTTGCTCTTAAAAATTTACCGACAATTGACCTTATTGGCATCTGATATATTGAAATCTATAATTTGTTTCAGGTTGTTGTTGTAATGGATTTGAGTCTCCTCACAACGATCACCAGACCAACACATGTCAGACAAAAAAAAGCCAGAACAAGTGGTATGAAATAGAAAATACCTAAAATACTCCGAATTCCATGATTTGTGTTGATATTCGACTCGAAAGGTGATCCAAAATTCGATATGGCAATGAAACACTCTGTATCATAATCTTCAGTGGTTGCGGAGTCTTCATTTGAATAGTCGGAATTTGCCGCGTCATTGTATGCAACAATCCGATAATAATAAGTCCTGTAGTAGTCAAGCCCTTCATCAGAATACGAGGTGACATTCGGTTCCAGGGTGGCCAATCTACGGTAAGTTCCACTTGAACCTCGTTTCCTCTCCAACCGGAAACCATACTCATCAGAGGAATTGTCTGTCCATGACAGATCGATTCTTTCATGAGATTTTGTCTTCGCTTCAAGATCACTGGGGGCAACAGGTGGTTCCCCGCCGATAAAATTGCCGATTGCAGCTGGAAAATTGCCCACTTGAATAGTTATGATTCCATTGTCAGAGAGGTCAATGCGGGAGACCGTGTGACTGAGGTAGTTTACGACATAAAGAAGCTGCCCGTCATTGGTAACGGCGACTCCCCATGGACCATTGCCCGCATCGATTGTATCACTCACTGAACTGTCAGAGTTGTTGATTTTTGACACTGTGTCTTCTTCATAGTTTGCCACGTAAGTATAATCCAATTCATAGTCCACTGCTACACCCCAAGGCCAGTCTCCTACTGTTATGGACCCGGCAACAGAATTGTCATCGGTGCTGATAAGATAAACCGAATCTTCATCAGACATCGTTACGTATACGGCTGAACCGTCGGAGGTCACTGTAACGCCAACAGGGTTATCTCCAACTTCAATCTCGTCTTCGGAATAATCATCAGTGCTGATGACTGATACCGTTGCACTTCCATTATTTGCCACATAAACGAGGTCTCCTTCTGGGGTTACTGCTATACCAACGGGATTATCTCCCACACCAATGGTTTCAGACACAGAATAGTCAGCGGTGCTTATCACGGATACTGTACCATCCGTTTGGTTTGTGACATACACAAAATCACCATCTTGTGCCACTGCCACGCCCCATGGACTGTTTCCGACTGTTACAGTGTTTGTTACTGTATTATTTATTGTCTCAATCACAGAAACGGTATTGTCTGTAGAATTCGCTACATAAACAGAATCGCCCCCTTTAGAAACGGCAACGCCTATGGGTCCATTTCCCACATTAATCGTATCTATGACCGTGGCTGAAAGACTGTCTATAACAGACACAGTGCCATCACCCGAGTTAGAGACATAAACAAATGCTGCGCCATAGGACCGATCCGTTAAGGACAGACAAAAAAAAGCCGTGATGCAAAGAAAGACATACAATTTTTTATACATGTTTTCCCCTCATTATTTCGGTTCAGAGAAATTTCCACTATTTCTGGATCGCTTTGTATGCGATATCATACTCACTCAGGCCTCTGATTAAGTGAGCTTATAATATCACCTAAGAGAGAGAATTGCACGCACAATTTCTCATCAATACAAAAAAGATAAAAGCCATCTCAATGCCATGTTTCCCTCTAAATAACTGCATAAACAACAAATCTCATTTTCATTTATAATACATTCTTTACAGGGTTCAGCCTTTTGGAAAGTTTTAGTTGACACATAATGTTTACTTACATATACTCGGATATCAGTATGCCAATTCTTACCAGTCAGAAGTTATCCAGTTCCAGTTCATTTTTTTGGAGAGAAAATATTAACAATATTCGCAATCGGTCATCCTCTGAAATTCCCAATTAATTATCATTCGCTTCATACAATACAAAAGGAGGGAGAGTAATGAAGATTTGTTATATCAATATCACAGAAGAGCAGATTACTGGTCCTTATTTGGACATCATCAGGAAGACTGCGGACAAGATATTGCGGCCGGATACTCAGATGGAAATCAAATGTGTGAAGCCTGGTTTGACCAGGGCTTTTGACCTCCATACTTATTTTGGGCAACTCAACAATACCTCCATTATTGAAAGAGCCATAGAAGCTGAAGAAGAGGGATTTGATGCTGTAGTGGTGGGCTGCTATGCTGATCCAGGCGTAAAAGAGGCAAGGGCAACCGTTGATATCCCCGTGATAGGCATCTCTGAGGCATCCATGTCATATGCCTGTCTCTTGGGGCGAAGGTTCGCCGTGGTGACCCTGAATGAACCTGACATTATCACTGAGATGGAAGACGCCATCAGGTATCATGGAATGGAAGCGCGGGCAATTTCAAACCCTGTCAGGCTCATAAAGATGTCAAGTTACGATGTGTTCACAAAGGGCATGGCAGATCCGAGAATCGTTGCCGAAGATATATTGGAAAGGGCAAAAGAAAGCGCTGCGGACGGCGCTGATGCGGTCATAATAGGCTGTAACGGACTTGGTCCCTTGAGTACACTCAGTGATCTGGTCAGGGTTGAAGAGGGGAGCATACCGATACTGGATTGCATCTCAGTGGGGTTGAAGACGGCTGAAATGATCCATGAAATGACCAACTGTCTGGGAATACCCTACACAAGCAGACACGGAACCAATGCTCTGCCCAAAAAGAAGAACCTGAACAGGGTAAGAAAGAATTTTGGGCTCAGAGAGGTATAATTTCATACGGGAGATTTCAATAATTGCATATTGGGTGGCCCTCCTTAATAATGTGCAATATCTGAAGAGTACGGAAAACAGCCATTCATGGATATACCCTAAGCCTTTGGGTTGATTAAATTCAGAAAGATGAGCTTTTAAAGTCCATATGGAATGCAGCGATATCATTCATTCCTCCATCTTCGAGAATAAGGCTTCTCTACTGCTGAGTATTACTTTGGGTTTGGGTTTCCCGCACGTGTAGGTTTTCCAATGTAATTCTACATCCTTTTTCCGACCTGGATTTTCAAAGGGTTTTCTTAATGAAGCGTTTATCACCTCTTTCAGGTCATTCCCTCTTCTACAGGTCATTCCCTCTTCTAAAGATATCTTTCTGATTTGTAAAAGTATATCATCCTCAAGATCTAATGTGGTATGTCGCATGGCTTTCACCTATAGTAATCTGTTTTTGTGGGTATTCTCTCACACGAATATGTAATGCTGTATTCATATTTATAACAATATCTTTTCC
>JAXHSZ010000451.1:0-2727 GCA_034190725.1 Thermodesulfobacteriota bacterium | reverse complement strand
CACCTGAAGATCTGAAAAAGAAAATCAAGGACTATCATGGCATTGCAATCAGGAGTGCCACAAAAGTCACTGCAGATATCATAGATGCTGCTGAGAATCTCCGTGTTATCGGGAGAGCAGGGATAGGATTGGACAATGTTGACATAAAGGCAGCCACAAAAAGAGGAATTGTTGTAATGAATGCCCCTGAGGGCAACATGACGACCACGGCAGAGCACGCCATCTCTATGATGCTGGCTTTGTCGAGAAACATTCCCCAAGCCACTGCTGCTTTGAAGGCGGGAAAATGGGAAAAAAAGAAGTTCATGGGAAGAGAGCTTTCTGATAAAATCCTGGGAATTATAGGATTAGGAAGGATTGGGAGTATCGTAGCAGATCGAGCCAAGGGTCTCAAAATGAACGTCATCGCATATGATCCCTTCATTTCCGAAGAAAAGGTTGGGGAAATGGGGATAGAACAGGTTTCCATGGATGAGCTCTTTGCCCGAGCTGATTATATTTCTCTCCATATTCCACGCTCAGAGGAAACGATCAACCTCATTAATGAGAAGGCCTTCAAAAAAATGAAGGACGGAGTTATGATCATTAACTGTGCAAGAGGGGGGATAGTGAACGAAACAGACCTTTTTAAAGCAATAAAGAGTGGTAAAGTTTCGGGAGCTGCTCTCGACGTCTTCGAACAGGAACCTCCAGGGCAGAATCCACTCTTTGAGTTGAATGAAGTGATCTGTACACCCCATTTAGGGGCGTCTACGGATGAGGCTCAGCAGAATGTGGCAGTCGCAATCGCAGAACAAATGGCAAATTACCTGCTTCACGGCACCATCAAGAATGCGGCTAATGTCCCCTCAGTAAGCAGTGAGACCCTGTCCAGAATCAAACCGTATATGGATCTGGCTGAAAAACTCGGTGCCTTTCAATCTCAGCTTGACTCTGGTCCGATGAAGGAGATCATCATAGAATACAGAGGTGATATCGCTCAGCTGGATGTGACTCCCATCACCACATCCATATTGATTGGTATCTTCAGACCAATTGTGGGAGACAGTGTGAATTTCGTAAATGCTCCTACCATTGCCCAGGAAAGGGGTGTGAAAGTTTTGGAAACAAAGAGCAGACAGAGTGAAGATTTCACGAGTCTGCTCACAACAAGGATTATAAGCACAAAGAGAGAAAATCTGGTTGCAGGTACTCTGTTTGGCAAGAAGGATCCCAGAATTATGCGGATCAATCAATTTCGATTGGAGGCGATACCTGAAGGAAACATGCTTCTCTTCTCTACCATCGACCGTGCGGGAGTCATAGGGAACATAGGAACCATTCTGGGAAAGATGAATATCAACATAGCAAACATGCAGTTCGGACGGGAAGAGGCGGGGGGGAATGCTATTGTGCTTCTCAGTATAGACTCTCCTCTTTCAAAAGAAACATTACATGAATTGACTCAAGTATCAAATGTGCTTTCGGTAAAACAGCTGAGGGTGTAAAGAGTTCAACCTGGAAATATCAAAAAGTCACAGGGAATTTTGAGTATGACAAATGTGATCATTGTAGGCACCCAATGGGGTGACGAAGGAAAGGGCAAGATAGTCGATTTCCTGGCGGAACAAGCCGACACAATAGTGCGATTTCAAGGGGGGAACAACGCCGGGCATACGGTCGTAGTTAAAGATGAAGCTTTGGTACTCCATCTTTTGCCGTCCGGTATCCTCCATCCCCACAAGAAATGTATTATTGGGAATGGTGTGGTTATCGACCCAAAAGAACTCCTGGAAGAAATTGACTTAATAAAGTCAAAAGGGTACGCTCTTGATAAAGATTGTCTTCTTATCAGTGAAGCTGCTCATTTGATTATGCCGTATCACAAACAAGTCGATATTGCGAGAGAGAAACTCAAGGGTGGAAAAAAGATTGGTACCACCGGAAGAGGCATAGGGCCAACCTATGAAGACAAAGTAGGGCGAATCGGTATCAGGGCTATTGATCTCTTGGACAGTGATGTGTTGAGAGAAAAGCTGGAGTCCGCTCTCAAAGAAAAAAACTTCTACCTGGTCAATCACTTGAAGGAAAAATCAGTAGATGTAGAAGAAATTTATGCTGAATGTATTGACTTCAGTGCAAAAATGAGGGAATATATATCCGACACCTCAGTGATCTTGAACCAGGAGATGAAGGAAGGGAAGAATATTCTCTTCGAAGGCGCTCAGGGAACTCTTTTAGATGTGGATCACGGCACGTATCCGTTTGTTACATCCAGTAATACTGTAGCGGCCCAGGCCTGTATCGGAAGTGGAATCGGTCCCACAAAAATAGACAAAGTGGTCGGTATTTCAAAAGCCTATACAACACGAGTTGGCGAAGGACCTTTCCCAGTAGAATTGAAGGACGAACAGGGGGAGAGTCTGAGAAAGTGGGGAAGCGAATACGGTGCCACCACAGGTCGACCCAGAAGGTGCGGATGGTTCGATGCTGTGGTTGTCAATCATGCAGTCAGGCTCAACGGGATTGACAGCTTTGTGATCACGAAACTCGATGTTTTGAATCATTTTGATACGATAAAGATTTGCACAGCTTACAAATACAAAGGTAAGGTCCTTAATGAAGTTCCATTAAGCCTCAAGATGCTCGATGCATGTGAACCGATCTACGAAGAGATGGATGGATGGTCGTCTGAGATAAGTGGGATCAAGGAATACAGTGACCTGCCCGACAATGCAAAGCGATACA
>JAXHSZ010000450.1:0-2809 GCA_034190725.1 Thermodesulfobacteriota bacterium | reverse complement strand
CATACAAGCCAAGTCCCCGATTTCTTGAGGGATCACCGAGAAAAAAACCTCTTCTGCGATTTGACAGCCCACATGAAATCCTCTTCCCGTCCACTCATAGATCACCTGAAGCGGTTTTGATACATCTGCTTTTTTCTGGGATTCCGAGATTTGAATGTGAAAAGACCTGAGGGGTTTTTCGGAGTCATCAAACACAGCAACTACATACGTGCTTCCAGATTCTGAAGGCGGTTTTTCCAATGGAGCATTAAAATGTGGTAAACCATTGTGTTTGTAAGTTATACTATGAAACAATGATATTTTTTTGTTCTCATTCCTGCCCGTGTGGATGTTTTCGATATTCATTCTCTTCACAGTGCAGTGAGAAACAGCAATCTGTATTGTAAACACAAATATTAAAAGTCGTGTTCGAAATTTGGCATCCTTCATATTGACAAAAAGTGGTCTACACGTTATTTGCATTACTCAGGTTTCAAGGGCAAGAAGAAAAAAATCTGAAACCTGACCACTGACACCTGAAATTAGAACACTTTCAAATATATATTTTGGCAGCCCTATCGTTTCTCTGCTCTGCCCTCGACATACTCCACAATACTGTTCAACTTGGTACCCGGAGGAAACACCTCTGCCACCCCTGCATCCTTCAGGGCAGTGACTTCATCCGGAGGGATGACCCCTCCGACGATCACCAGGACATCGTTCAGATTTTTCTTCCTCAGGAGTTCCATCAATTGGGGGATGAGTACATGATCGTATCCCAGGGAGCTGATCCCTATCACATCCACATCTTCCTGCAAGGCTGTCTCCGCAACCCCCTCAACCGTTTGCCACGGCCCTGTATAGATGACTTCCAAACCTGCATCTCTCATAGCCGATGCCACGAGTTTCACGCCCCTGTCGTGTCCGTCAAACCCTATTTTCGTGAGTAAAACCCTTGTATTCCTCATAATGAGTTCCTTACATGGGACTATACCAATAATGGCCGTCCAAATCCGTAGATATTCCTCAATTCTGCAACGATCTCGCCGTGGGTTATGTTTTCCTTCACAGCGTCAATGACCGCCTGAAAAATATTCTCCTCAGCACTCATGGCTGCATTATGCAGTTTCTCAATCGCATCCCCGGCTTTTTGCTGATCTCGTGTCTCTCGAATGCACTTGGTCCTTTGGATCTGTTTTTCGATTAATTCACTGTCTACTTTTATCTGATCGGAAAGACTTTCTTCTTCTCTCACAAAGTACTTGTTCAAACCAACCACCACTCTATTCCCGCTATCCACCTGTTTTTGATGATCAAAAGACGATTTCATTATTTCCTTTTGAATGAAGCCCTGCTGTACAGCCTGGAACATGCCCCCCATCTCGTTGATCTTTTGTATGTAATTCCAGGACATGTCCTCAACCTCATTGGTAAGGGATTCGAGATAGTAAGATCCCCCCAAAGGATCTATTACATCCGCTACACCGCTCTCTTCAGCAATGATGTTTTGTGTCATTATGGCAACTCGCTGTGATTTCTCAGTAGGGCTCCACAAGGGCTCATCATAGGCATCCGTATGGATTGATTGTGCTCCCCCGAATACGGCGGCCAGTGTATGGATGCACGCCCGGGTGATGTTGTTCAGGGGTTGTTGTTGCGTCAACTCCGTACCGGATGTCTGGGCATGGAACCTCATCAACCATGACCTGGGATCTTTGGCTTTAAACCGATCTCTCATTATCTTGGCCCACATCCTCCTGGCTGCTCTGAATTTGGCCACCTCCTCAAATAAATCCCCACTCACATCAAAGAAGAAAGAGAATCTGGGAGCGAAATCATCCACTTGCAGCCCCGACTTTATGAAGGCGTCAACATAGAATACGGCAGTTGCCAATGTAAACGCCAGGGCTTGCACTGGAGTGGCGCCCGCCTGTTGCATGTGCTGCCCCACGACACTTACGGGATGCCATTTGGGCAGGTTTTTCGTACAGAAGATCACATGATCGACCAGCATTCTCAAGTGTCCTTCCAGTCCAAACCTGATGGGCTGATTGCAACTCACAAAATGGGATATAAAATCGCTCTGATTTGTGGTGCCCTGGATCTGGGAAAGGGGGATTCCCCGTTTTTCAGCCATGGCCACAACTGAGGCTACCATCATAAACGGACCAAAGTCATTCATGCCGAGGCTCACTCTGTCCAGAGGGATCCCCTCAAAGGCGATCTCCATATCCTCCAGGGAATCTATAGTGGTGCCGCACCTCCCCAGCAGTTCCTTGTCTACCATATCAGAGTCATACCCCCGAAAATACGAATTACACGGAACAAAGTTTATCCCGTTCTGTCCGGCGTCCAGCATCTCCTTCTGTCGTACATTGAACACCTCCGGGCTCTGGAGTCCCACCAAAAACCTCTTGGTCCATAACCTCCCCCTGTACATGGAAGGGTAGATCCCTCTCGTGTAAGGATATTCCCCGGGCATGCCCAGATCCTCATTTTCATGGAAATCCTTCAGGTCTGAAAATGTGTACAGCGGCTTTCTCGTTATCCCTGAAACCGTTTTACGCTCATCTTGCCTGTCAGGGTATCTCTCCATGGATTCATTGTAATGCTTCATCCATTCTCCGGTTTTCCTCTCATTCATTGATGAAGACCTCCCATTGATTTATTCTTCTGTGGGTTTTCATAGATAGTGTCTGAATGAAAACTAGGATTTTTCGTCAAGGTCAAGAAAGATCAAAATTTTAACCGAAGGAATATATTGAATATTTTGAGGATTAAAATTTTTATCTGACGCAGAGATTGGCGAAAAAGACAGTTTTCGTTCGGG
>JAXHSZ010000045.1:0-5541 GCA_034190725.1 Thermodesulfobacteriota bacterium | reverse complement strand
TAGACTATCTCACGAAGCCTTTTGATATAAATCAAGTGGAGACACTCGCAAAGAAGGGGATTGAAAAGTACAAGTCAAATATTCTGACACATCAATTAGCCCAAACATTAGATATTTCAGATATAAAGATGAATGAATTAACCAACAAAAGAACCGAACAACTGGAGGACCAATTCTTATATGCCGAAAAGCTTACTGTTCTTGGACAATTAGCACCAAAGATTGCCCATGAGATCAATAATCCTTTGCAGATTATCTATGGGAGAGCCCAACAGGGATTGATGAAATCGGCGCAGGGAGACATTTTAAATGCATACTTTGAGAACATCTTTTCCGAGGCTGAAAAGATAGACCACATCGCACAGCAATTGATGAATTATGGAAGGCCATCTGAGCACAAAAAGGAAATGATAAATGTGAGGGAGGTCTTGGAAGACTCATTGTGTCTGCTCAGAGATTTTGGTGAGATTAAAAGATGCAAGATATATACATTTTATGGAGATGAGTTTCCTCTGGTCAATGCAGACAGATTTCAACTCCAACAGGTCTTTATCAATCTCATCATAAACTCTTCCCATGCCCTTGAGGAAGTAGAGGAAAAGAAGCTTATTCTAAAAATAGATGGCAGTTCTGACAAGAAGTCTGTTGAGATCACAATCTCAGATACCGGGTGTGGAATACCTGAAGAGAATTTAGATAAGATTTTCGTGCCTTTCTTCACTACAAAAGAAGGCGAAAAGGGAAACGGACTCGGTTTATCCGTTATAAAGGCTATTGTGGATAAGTATCAAGGGTATATCGGGGTAAAGAGTAAAGTGGGAGAAGGGACGAGTTTTACAGTGAACCTTCCGGTACACTCACAGGATGAAGTTCTCAGATTACATTGTTGAATGATCAAGATATAGGATGGCAAAATGCAAAGAAGACTGATCAGATGTATAGAATGCAATGAAATTATCAGTATGACAGAGTATGATTTTTCTCCTGAATACCGCTATGACGAAGAGAAGGATTGTTTTATTAAACAGAATAAAAATGACAGAGAACCATTTGTAACAAAACACAAAGATCACAGTATAGAGGAACTCAAGGTAAATGGAGCTTCTTTTGTCAGTAAGAGTCCTTACTCAGATCCATTAAAGACCTGTTACTTCGAGGCAACAAATGGCAGGGAAAATTTCGTCATAAAGAGGTGGAGAGATACAATTGATGATCCGGTAGAGTATGCGCTATTCAAGGGACATATTGAGATTTTGGATCCACAGGTGGAAATTCAGACCACACATATCAGAAGGCAGATGGAGGCGGATATGGATCATCTCATTCCAGAGGAG
The DNA here is from genome assembly GCA_034190725.1 of Thermodesulfobacteriota bacterium. Classification (GTDB taxonomy): domain Bacteria; phylum Desulfobacterota; class UBA8473; order UBA8473; family UBA8473; genus JAXHSZ01. The sequence goes on along the minus strand of JAXHSZ010000045.1, from coordinate 4,207 downwards.
AAAATAAATCGATTCATCAAAAAAGTAGAGACTGTTGTCAGTCAATTAGATCCGAAGACTTTACTCAAGAATTCTCTGGAATCGGACTGCCCTTCAGTCGTGTACTGCAGGTTGATGGACGATATGATTGACCGTATTGTTGAACAGTGTAAAGACATATTTAATAGAAAAGAAGCAGTAGCAATACAAGATTTCATATATGAGAATATTGATTATGATGGTGTGATGGCACCGTTAGTGAGATTTCATTTTGAAATCAAATATTCAAATGATATGGGGGAAAATTCAAGAGGAGATTCTAATTCTAGTATAATAGGAGAGATCGACCAAAGTGCATACATGTAATGAAAATATCTAACTCAACAGTTTCACTTTTCGCATACTCACTCTAATGTAACATGGTTATTCAAATCTCATGAAAAATTTTCTTGACAATGATATACAATTCATGTAAAATAAGTGAACTTAAAAACTCTATTCACCTTCCTGTGGAGTTTATCCAAAGAAGCAGCTATTGCATTAGAGGCCTTATAAAAACCCATAAACTCACCTTTTGGGACGAATCCCTCTAAAAATAGTAATCCATATTCCATGATACGCCACATGTTATGTAGCTACCGGTATTGTATTATATGACATAATCAATTTACTGGGAGCTATGTGCAATGGCTTCTCAATGAATCCATATTGTTAGGATGTGAATTCCTGGGCAGGTCTTTTTTGACAGGGAAAGTGTAATCACATTTCCTATATGGCAAAAAACTCAAATATAAGGAGAGAGAAGTGGGTCTGAATCTCAAAGAACTGAAAGAAAAAAATATCAGTGAATTAACGAAGATAGCAAGGAAACTCAGTATCGAAGGAGTGAGCTGTTTAAGTAAACAAGAGTTGATCTTTGCTATACTTCAGGCAGAGACAGAAAAGAACGGACTGATATATGGAGAAGGAGTATTAGAAACGCTACCTGATGGATTCGGTTTTTTGCGCGCTCCTGATTACAGTTATCTGCCCGGCCCGGATGACATCTATGTTTCTCCGTCCCAAATAAGGCGATTCAACCTATCTACGGGTGATACTATATCGGGGCAAATAAGACCACCAAAGGATAATGAGAGATATTTTGCCCTCCTTAAAGTGGAATCAGTCAATTTTGAGGATCCGGAAGCATCCAGAGAAAAGATTCTTTTCGACAATCTCATTCCTCTTTATCCAGACGAGAAGCTCAAGTTGGAGACAGACCCGAAAAACCTTTCAACAAGAATCATGGACCTGATGACACCAATCGGAAAAGGCCAGAGGGGCTTAATTGTATCACCACCTAGAGCTGGGAAGACAATGATCCTCCAAAATGTTGCCAATGCTATTACAACGAACCACAAGGAGACTGTTCTTATAGTCCTTTTGATCGACGAACGTCCGGAGGAAGTAACTGATATGCAGCGTTCAGTAGATGGGGAAGTGGTAAGCTCCACGTTTGATGAACCGGCTCACAGGCATGTACAGGTTGCCGAGATGATCATAGAGAAAGCAAAGAGGCTTGTAGAATATCAGAGGGATGTGGTTATTCTCTTAGACAGCATCACCAGGTTGGCCAGAGCGTACAATGCTGTGGTTCCGCCTAGCGGTAAAGTTCTATCAGGAGGTGTGGATTCCAGTGCCCTCCACCGTCCAAAGAGATTCTTTGGAGCTGCGAGAAACATTGAAGACGGAGGAAGCCTTACAATTATTGCTACAGCATTGATCGATACAGGCAGCAGAATGGATGAGGTTATCTTCGAAGAGTTCAAGGGTACTGGAAATATGGAGATACACCTCGACAGAAAGTTAAGTGACAGAAGGATTTTCCCGGCAATTGATATCAATCGTTCAGGAACCAGAAAAGAGGAACTTCTCATTCCCAAAGATGAGTTGAATAGAATATGGATTCTCAGAAAGGTACTCCAACCATTGAATTCCATTGATGCGATGGAATTTCTTACTGAAAAGATACTGGACACGAAGACGAATACAGAATTCTTGGATTCCATGAATAAATAGTGTCCATCAAGAAATGGGTGTTTTTCGCAATCTCTGCATTAAATTCAGATTTTAGTCCTCAAAATACCCAATGTATTCCTGCGGTTCAAATCTTCATCCTCCTTGGTCGTGCACAATTTGTAAGGTTGGCATTACCCAACCTTGAACCAGGAACCGCTTTCTCCAGATAGAATTATTTCTTCTTGTAAATCAGCGAGAAAGATGTTAGAAGATACATGCTGATCATTTCAGAGATTTTCTCATGAACTCCGAAGCTTTCTCGGGGGGAATTTCCAGTTGTTTATTATCCGGAGGACAGTGATATGAAAAAAGACATCCACCCTGATTATTCTCCCACAACCATAAGATGTGCTTGTGGAAACATTATTGAGACAAGGGCAACAAAGAAGGATATCGTAGTGGAGATATGTTCCAAATGTCATCCATTCTTCACAGGGAAACAGAAACTCGTCGATTCTGCTGGCCGAGTGGAAAGATTTCGAAGGAAGTATGGCCTGGAATGAAGGGACATGCAAGAGTTATACTCTGCCCCTGAAATCCATAACTTCCATTCAACCATTACATTTGGAGAATTCTCACAATTCTTTTGATAAGCCATTATCACGAACAAATGAACGGAGATATAAATAAAGAAGCAAGATGAGAATTTCAAAAGGTTGTAAGACATGTTCCAAGAACTCGAAACTGTAGAAGCGAGATATACAGAATTGAATGCACTTTTGAGTGATCCCGAGATTATCATGGACCGGGAAAGATACCGATTGATTGCAAGGGAACACTCTGATCTCTCCCAAATCGTGGATTCATATCAAAATTATAATAGAATACACAATGAGATAGAACAAAATAAAGAATTGCTTCAAGAAGACGATGAGGAGATAAAAGAACTGGCTAAATCAGAGATCAATCTCCTACAGCAGAAGCTTTCTGAAGCAGAAAAGCAGCTCAGGATTCTTTTGATCCCAAAGGATCCAAATGACGATAAAAGCATATTTTTGGAGATAAGAGCTGGCACCGGAGGAGAAGAGGCAAGCTTATTTGCCGCTGATCTTTTCAGAATGTACTGCAAATATGCGGAGATAAATAAATGGAAGGTTGATATAATGGATCGAAATCTCACGGGGATTGGGGGGGTCAAGGAAATTATTTCTCTGATCGAAGGGAGAGGTGTATATAGCAAATTGAAGTATGAGAGCGGTGTCCACCGGGTACAGAGAGTCCCCTCTACTGAGTCACAAGGCAGGCTTCATACTTCAGCTGTCACAGTGGCAATTCTTCCAGAAGCTGATGATATAGAAGTGGATATTAACCCAAATGATCTGAAGATAGATGTCTTTCGTTCATCAGGACCCGGAGGGCAAAGTGTAAATACCACTGATTCCGCAGTGAGAATAACCCATCTTCCCACAGACTTAGTCGTTACATGTCAAGATGAAAAGTCACAGCATAAAAATAAAGCAAAGGCACTGAGAGTGCTCAAGGCGAGATTGTTGGATAAGATCAGTGAGGAACAGAGATCAGAAATCTCAGAAAACAGGAAGAACCAGGTAGGAAGCGGAGATCGCAGTGAAAGGATCAGAACCTATAATTTCCCCCAAGGAAGAGTAACAGACCACCGAATCGGATTCACACTTTATAAAATAGATAGAATTATGGAAGGAGACCTTGACGATATTATCGACGCTTTAACTGCCCACTATCAAGCCGAAGCCTTACAGTCCAGACAATAAAACCTCCTCAGAAATCCTTCCCTTTCATATACATTCAATGTTTCTTTTCGTCAAGGTGAAAACGGGAGTAGAATCTCTTGGGTGATACAAGATGGACCATTCTACGAGTGGTTGAGTGGACAACCCAATATTTTCAAAAACATGGCATTGACAATCCACGATTGAATGCCGAGGTCTTGTTGGCTTACTCTTTAAAGACCGACCGGATTCATCTGTACCTCAACTATGACAAACCCCTTACAGGGGAAGAACTCAAAGAATACAGAAAGCTCATTACACGAAGGGCGAATCGGGAACCGTTACAGTATATTATCGGAAGCCAGGAGTTCCGATCTTTACACTTCAAAGTCACCAAGGGGGTATTTATCCCCCGTCCAGAAACTGAGATATTAGTAGAAGAGGCACTGAGGACATTTCTGTGTGCAGAACATCGGAATAAC
>JAXHSZ010000449.1:0-9386 GCA_034190725.1 Thermodesulfobacteriota bacterium | reverse complement strand
ATGAAAGACCATGAGAAGTATTCATTATCCCCGGAAATGGAAATATCAACAGGCGATTTTTTTCAGAGGATGAAAACACTCTCTACGCCTGTCCAAAGTGTAAAGGGTGTGGGCCCTAAATTGACAAATATCTTGAGAAAAAAAGGGATCGAAACGGTTGAAGATGCACTCTACTTTCTTCCCAGAATATATGAGGACAGGAGGAATATAAAAGCCATATCAAGACTTGAGGTGGGGAAGGATGAAACATTTCTGGGTGAAATTATCGATATAAACGTCAATACTTATACGAAGAAACGTAAAGGAATCTTTGAAATGGTTGTGGGAGATGAAACAGGCACAATTACAGCAAAATGGTTTGCCTATAACCACAACTACATGACCAGTAAGTTTAGAAAGGGACAAAAGGTAATCCTCACTGGAGAAGTCAGGTTGTATCGCTTCCAGAAAGAGGTTCATCACCCAGACATTGAGCCGATAAAGGAGATGGCTGATTCTCTTCATTTCAATCGAATCGTGCCTGTATATTCTGAGTCGGAAGGGGTATATCAGAAGAATTTAAGAAAGGTAATGAAAACTATTGTTGATAGTTACTCGGATTTTCTGATTGATGCCATCCCTTCATACATACGGTCAAGACAGAACATAATAGAGCTTCCTAAAGCCATAAAGAGTCTCCATTTCCCAGAATCCGATGCCGACTATATTGATCTCGTATCAGGAAGGTCCCCATCTTATAGAACAGTCATATTTGATGAGTTCTTCTTTCTGGAGTTGGGATTGGCCCGTAAAAAGAGCGGAGTTGCAATTGAGAGAGGAATCCCATTTGAAGTCTGTGGAAAAAAACGTGACAGACTGATGAATTCTCTTCCTTTTTGTTTGACCGGTGCCCAAAAAAAAGTGATCGCTGAGATAGAAGATGACATGAAACGTCCCCATCCAATGAACAGGCTTATTCAGGGCGATGTGGGCAGTGGCAAGACTATTGTGGCATTGATGTCTGCCTTGATCGCAGTGGAGAACGGATATCAAGTGACTTTCATGGCTCCCACAGAGATTTTGGCTGAGCAGCACTTCATGAATATTCACCCTTTAACGGACGGAATCGGTGTGAAGACAATACTTCTCACCGGCAGTGTAAAGGGAGTGAAGAGAGACAATGCCCTTGAGAGTATCAGAGAAGGGGATGTTGATATCGTTATCGGCACACATGCGATTATTCAGGAAAATGTTGAATTCCATAAATTGGGTTTCGGGATTATTGACGAACAACACAGGTTCGGCGTGATACAGAGAGCTGTATTGAAAAAAAAAGGATACAACCCGGACATACTGGTCATGACTGCAACACCAATACCAAGGACTATGGCATTGACCGTCTATGGGGATCTGGATGTTTCAGTACTTGATGAACTCCCATCCGGGAGAAGACCTGTGACTACGAAGTTATACCATGAAAGGGATCGAACTAAGGTCTATGAGATTGTGAAGAGGGAGATACAAAGAGGGGGGCAGGCCTATATTGTCTATCCCTTGATCGAAGAATCCGAGAAGCTTGATCTCAAAGATGCAACCAGGATGGCCGAACACTTCCAAAAAGAGGTTTTCCCGAGATTTCGGATCGGTCTTATTCATGGGAGGATGAATTGTGACGAGAAAGAGAGAATGATGTCTGCATTTCAGGACAAGAACATCGATATCCTTGTCTCAACCACTGTGATTGAAGTGGGTATAGATGTACCCAATGCATCTGTAATGGTAATAGAACATGCCGAGAGGTTCGGATTATCTCAACTTCATCAATTGAGGGGGAGGGTGGGCAGGGGGAGCAGAAAATCCCAATGCCTTCTCCTTGCCCAGTATAGTAAATCAGACGATGCCAGGCGGCGCCTCAAAGTAATGGAGAGTACTACTGATGGTTTCAAGATATCAGAAGAAGATTTGGCAATCAGGGGTCCTGGTGATTTTCTCGGAATCCGTCAATCAGGACTACCTGACTTCAGAGTGGCAAATATAGTGAGAGATATAAAGATACTTCAAGAGGCGAGGAGAGAAGCTTTTGATGTGGTAGAAAGGGATCCGGACCTCTCTGACCCATCCCACAGATATTTGAAAGAGGTGCTCAGGGAGAGATGGAAAGGAAGATTGGAGCTAGCAAGTGTGGGGTGAGAGAAGTGGACACAGGTCAGAAAATCCTTGACATGCTTGAGATAAAGGTAGTAGTCTTCTTGAAATAAAATCTCAGGTGAAACAACTTTTTTTAAAAAGTTACCATTCTTAATAAAAGGGAAGAAGTTCTGTCATTCTTTATTTTAAATGGTACGTTTCCTCATTGTTTGTGTATGTCGCACTCGAGGAACGCACTCTGCATATTTATAAAAACAGAAAACTCATGATTGAGCAGTTTTCTATTTGCATAGAGAGAAGGGAGGTGAGTGAGAGCAAAAGAGACCAAAAAGATAAATAGAAAAATCTTTCTTTTTCATAAGGAGGGGGAATATGCAAATGTCATTTTTCTTTAAGTTCATTGTTTTGCCCGTGGTTTCTCTCATGTTGACCATCGGTTACTCACCGGGGATGGCCGGAGCAAAGACAAACATACTGAATATTGGGTTAGTGCAACCGTTTTCAGGTCCGGCTTCGATTATAACTTACCCAATGCTCAGGGCTGCCAAAATGGTTGCTGAAGACATCAATAATGCAGGAGGAGTAAAAGCAGGTGGGAAGACCTATAAGATCAAGATCGTATATGCGGATGACGGGTATACATCTGCCGGCGGAGTGGCTTCTTTTAACAGGCTTATTCTAAAGAAAGGGGTCAAGTTCATTTTGGGTTCCGTAGGATCCGCTCCTACTCTTGCGGCTCAGCCAATTACCGAGTCCAATAAGGTTCTGATCATACACCAGGCCAGCTCCCTTGAAGCTCTGGGAAAGGATAAACCCTTCAGTTTCAGGATGTTTGTGGGGGCAATAGAAGGGCCGTCAGCATTTTACAGATGGATTCACAGTTACGACAAGTCAGTAAAGACTGTTGCCATGATCAATCCGGATGATGTGACAGGACACAATACGGCCAAATACAGTAAGGAGTTCGCCAAGAGGGCTGGTATTAAGGTATTGGTGAGTGAGTTTTACCAGCGGGGAACACAGGATTTCAGGCCCATCATCTTGAAGATGTTGAACAAGAAACCGGATCTTATTGATTTCGGAGCAAGTGTGGATTTCCCCGTCATAGCAAAACAATTGCTTGAGCTAGGATATACAGGGAGGAAAGCCCTCTGCGCCGCCGCTTTTCCACCACAGCTTATGATGAAACTCGCAACTCCCGAGGCTATGGAGGGATCGATCATCGGGTACCTTGATCCGGATTCACCAAAAGCAACACCAAGATATAAGGATATTTATAAGAGGTATTTTGAAAAGCATAATGAGCTTCCGGGACCCATGGGGATACTCGCTTACGATTCACTTTCCTGGCTCGTTGCCGCCATAGAAAAGGCCGATACCCTTGATACCACGAAGGTCCGGGATACATTGGAGAAACTCAAGTTCGAGACCAGTTATGGCATTGCTCAATGGAAAGGTGATGAGATGTACGGCATCAACCGTCTTGCTGTTTATCCGTCGTATTGGTCGAAAGTGAAAGACGGAAAGCTTGTATACATAGGTGAGTCAGAGGCAAAGCTGATACCGATGATTAAGTAAATGAGAATACCTCCTTTCCCCATCTCTAAGCTATAAGGAGCAGTGGTCAATACAGGAAAGAGGCGGACAACCAGTCGCCTCTTTTTCTGTCCATGTCTTTCACTCATGAAGGTTGAGAGGAAACAGAAGACAGTTTCTCATTGAAAGAGTAAGATTATACGAGAGAGACGGGTTTTCTCACGGTAAGAAAGTTATTACATGAACTCCACCACACTGATCTATCTTATTTTGAACGGTTTGACCTTAGGGCTTATTTATATGCTGGTGGCCCTCGGTCTGACATTGATATTCGGGATAATGGATATACTGAACTTTGCCCACGGCGAGATATACATGTTGGGGGCCTTCTCTACGTATTACCTCTCTGAGATTTATGGTTTGAACTACTTTATCGCAGTGCCGTGTTCTATAGTCTTGATGGGTTTATTCGGCATATTTATTGATAGATTCCTGCTAAAGCCGGTGAAAAGAGAGCTGTTACCCGGTGCCATAATATCATTGGGACTGATTATGATCCTTCAATCATCAGCTTTAATTTCTTTCGGAGCGGACGATAAAGCTATTTCGTTTCCTATTTCCGGAGTGATCACTTTTATGGGAACGAGGATGTCTGCAACAAGACTCATGGTTTCACTGCTGTGCGTGGGGCTTGTAATGGGTCTTTTTGTTTTTATTAAATTCACGAAAGTCGGTCAGTCAATGCTGGCGGTGGCTCAAGACAAGGACATAGCTGTCTCTCTGGGAATCAATACGGATCGCACCTCTTCTTTATGTATGGCAATCGGGTGCGCCATGGCTGCGGCTGCAGGATCTTTGATGGGACCTCTCTTATCGGTTAATCCTTATATGGGAATATCCCCCCTGTTGAAATCGTTTATCATCGTGGTGGTGGGCGGCCTTGGCAGCATTATGGGCACTGTTATCGCTGCCCTCATTCTGGGATTTGTAGACAGTTTTGTTACTTTCTTCACTGATGCCTCAATGGCCACTATTTTGGGTTTCGCAATAGTCATTTTAATCTTGCTGATACGACCATCGGGTTTGATGGGCCATGTTCAAAAATAGATCTTTCAAGTCATTTTCTATAATCATTCTTGTCCTTTTTTTCTTTTCTGTGCCTCTCCTCACAGATGATCCTTACTACCTTCACATCCTTATAATGGTAATCCTCCATATTACCTTGGCCCTTGGTCTCCGTCTCATATTGATTTCGGGACACATATCCATAGCTCATGCGGGTTTCATGGGGATCGGAGCATACACATCAGCTCTGTTGGTTGTGAAGGCTGGATTTTCTTTTTGGACGGCACTCTTTTTGTCGGGTTTGTGTTCGGCCCTGTTCGCAATGGTCATAGGTCGTCTCATTCTGAGAGTGACAGGCATTTACTTTGGTATCATTACCATGGCCCTGGGGGAGATCCTGAGACTCATATGGATGCGATGGAAGGATCTCTTTGGTGGTGCCACCGGTATTCTCAATATCCCCCCGCCGAGTCCCATTCATGTTCCCTGGATCGCTCGCATAGAGTTCACTTCTAAAATCCCCTATTACTATTTGGCCCTTGTCATTGTCCTCATTACCATATATGTTATGCACAGGATAGACCGATCGAGATTTGGCATGACATTGTTTGCATTGAACGATAAAGAGACTTTGGCTGAATCCCTGGGTGTGGATACAATGCTATATAAGAACGTTGCATTCGGCATAGCCTGTTTTTTCGCGGGAGTGGCCGGAAGTTTCTATGCCCATTATTTTTATTACATATGTCCATACGATTTTACGTTCAACCAATCTTTGCACATCATACTATATACGGTATTCGGGGGGGTCAGGACCATTGTCGGGCCTATCGTAGGTGTCTCATTTCTTGCTGTACTGATGGAGGCTCTGCACCTGGCGGATGAATACAGTACAATATTATTCGGGGTAGCGTTAATAGTGGTGATGTTGTTTATGCCTGAAGGACTCATAGATCTGGGGAAACGGCTGCCCATTATAAAGAGGGCTTTTCAGAAAAAGGAGGCAGAAGAGTGACGCTCCTTGAGGTTCAAGATCTCACAAAACATTTTGGAGGACTGAGCGCCGTCAACCATATGAATTTTTATGTCGACTCCGGCGAGATAGTGGGCCTGATAGGTCCCAACGGTGCTGGAAAGACAACAGTATTTAACTTGATAAGCGGGGTTATTCAACCTGACGGAGGGAAAATACTCTTCAAAGGAGAAGACATCAGTTTTTTGAAACCCCATGAGATTGCACAAAGAGGAATATCCAGGACCTTCCAGTTGACCAACCTTTTTGAGCAATTGAGCGTCATGCAGAATGTCCTCATGGGCTGTCATCTGAGAGTTCGAATGAGTTTTTTCAGAAAAATCATGAGCGGCTCCTCCATCGGAGGAAGAGACAACGCCATTCTCAAGACAGCATTGGGACTCGTAGAATTCATGGGGTTATCTTCCATGGCGAACGAGACTGCCGAAAATCTGCCCGTGGGTCACCAGAGGTCTCTCAGCATAGCCATAGCATTGGCCACCGATCCTGAGCTCCTGTTACTCGACGAACCTTTCACAGGGATGACAATGGAGGAACTGGCAGTGATGATGGACCGCATAAATGGATTGGTCGAACAGGGAGTCACGATCCTCCTTGTGGAGCATAACATGAAAGCAGTCATGAACCTTTGCCATAGGATAGTTGTTATGGATCAGGGGGGGAAATTGACGGAAGGACTGCCTGAAGAGGTAAAGAGAGACAAAGATGTCATTACAGCCTATCTTGGAGAAGCCTAGCACATTACTCAGGATACGGGATCTACACGTTTCATATGGAAAGGTGAAGGTCATAAAAGATCTTTCCCTAGAGTTAAAGAAAGGTGAAATCGTTGCTGTCATCGGATCGAACGGAGCAGGAAAAAGCACGTTTCTCAAGACCATATCAGGCTTCCTCTCTCCGACTCAAGGAGAAATATGGTTTGATGACAAGAAAATCGGTTCAAGTGTCACACAGAACTTGGTAAAGGCCGGGATTGTTCATATTCTTGAAGGGAAAAAAGTATTTCCCCAGATGACCACCCTGGAAAACTTGAAGATGGGGGCTTTTCTGCGAAAAGACAGGGGAGAGATAATGAACGATCTGGACAGGGCCTTTCAGCATTTTCCGGTATTGAAGGAGCGACAAAAACAGCAGGCAGGGAGCCTCAGCGGAGGGGAACAACAGATGGTCGCCCTGGGCCGGGCGTTGATGGGAAGGCCCAAACTTCTCCTCCTGGACGAGCCTTCTTTGGGATTGTCTCCCATTATGGCACAGGAGATGGCCAATATCGTTGTTGATATAAACCGGGAGGGCGTGAGTATCATCCTCGTTGAACAGAATGCCAGGCTCGCTTTGAGTCATTCCCACAAAGGATATGTAATGGAAATGGGCAAAATCGTTCTCCAGGGGACTCCCGACGAACTCCTGGACAATGAAGATGTCAGGAAGGCTTACTTAGGGGTATGATTTGTAACTATGGATTCTCATATATTAAATTTCACTGCGTTATTAGTCGGAATCCACGACGACCTACTACAAAGTACGACTTACAAGGATTCCTCCCTCTGGCCTTGTGAAATTTAATATCTGGAAATCTATGGTGTCCGAACGAAAACTGTCTTTTGTTTATACACTAACTGGTGTCAATCCGGAAATGAAGTTTTTACAGTACGGTCAAGGAAGATGAAGGATGGAAAAGTATATGAACTTTTCCGTAAATGATTTTAATTTAGGCATTGAATGGTGAAATATGAATGAGAAGCACGTACAGAAGATCGCTGAAGAGCTTGACCTTGCCCCATACCAGGTCAAGTCTACTGCTGAACTCCTGGAAGAAGGGGGAACCGTACCATTTATCGCTCGATATAGAAAAGAGGTCACAGGTTCTCTGGATGAGGTGGCGGTCACTAACATTCGTGACAGACTCACTCAATTGGCAGAGTTGGATAAACGTCGGGAGGCGATCCTGAAGTCTCTGGTCGAAAGAGAACAACTGACGGATGAGTTAAAAGAAAAGATTGATGGTGCGGAAACACTGACTGTTCTGGAGGATATCTATCTTCCGTATAGACCAAAACGGCGTACCAGAGCGACCGTTGCCAAAGAAAAGGGCCTTGAACCTTTGGCAGCTTTGCTTTTTGAGCAAAATAAGATAGATGTTACAGAAGAAGCCGCGGCTTTTGTGGATGAGGAAAAGGGTGTGGAGTCTTCTGAGGACGCCCTGGCTGGCGCTCGAGATATCATCGCCGAATGGGTGAACGAAGATCAAGAAGCTCGTGCACAAATGAGGGCCCTCTTTGCGGAAAAGGGTATTTTTAAGTCGCGTGTTCTCCCCGGTATGGAAACCGAGGGCGTGAAGTACAAGGATTATTATGATTGGGAAGATATGGTCTCAACTGCCCCTTCTCACAGGATTCTGGCTATGCGTCGAGGAGAAAAGGAGGGATTCTTGTCTCTCAACGTATCTCCTCCGGAAGAAGAGGCGCTGGCCCTTTTGGAAACGATGTTTATCAAGGGAGAATCGCAATCTTCATCCCAAGTCAAAGAAGCCGTATATGATAGCTATAAGAGACTCCTGTCCCATGCTATGGAGACGGAGATCCGTATGGACACAAAGAAACGTGCCGATGAGGAGTCCATAAAGATCTTTGCCGACAATATTAAAGAACTCTTGCTTGCTTCACCACTGGGGCAGAAGAATGTTTTGGCCATCGATCCCGGTTTTCGCACCGGTTGTAAGGTGGTCTGCCTTGACGGCCAGGGGAAACTGGTTCATGCGGATACAATCTATCCCCTTACATCGGAGAAACGCAGAGCCGAGTCCGGAGAAAAGGTTAAAGTCCTGTGTGAACGCTTCCATATAGAGGCCATTGCAGTGGGAAATGGTACCGGAGGGAGGGAGACAGAGTCATTTATTAAGGATTTAGGTCTCAATGAAAATATTCACATGGTGATGGTCAATGAGAGTGGGGCATCTGTATACTCTGCTTCCAAAGTCGCCAGGGAAGAGTTTCCAAACGAAGATGTCACTGTGCGAGGTGCGGTCTCCATAGGAAGACGTCTTATGGATCCTCTGGCTGAACTTGTGAAGATAGATCCAAAGTCCATCGGTGTGGGGCAATATCAGCACGATGTGGACCAGAAGGCTTTAAAGGAAAGATTGGATGACGTTGTTATTGGTTGTGTCAATGCAGTGGGAGTGGAGGTAAATACGGCAAGTAAAGAGATCCTGACGTATGTTTCAGGTTTAGGACCTCAGCTTGCAAAGAATATTGTTACTTATCGGGATGAAAACGGCCCTTTTCCTTCCAGAGAGTCCTTTAAAAAGGTGCCACGTCTGGGAGACAAGGCCTTTGAACAGGCGGCTGGTTTCTTGCGTATTTTAGAGGGAGAACATCCGCTCGATGCAAGTGCTGTACATCCAGAGAGCTACCCTATAGTGGATGCCATGGCCAAAGATATAGAGTGTACGGTTTTAGACTTGATGAAGAATGAGGATCTCCGTAGAAAGATAGACAAAGAAAAATAAAGGTTGCCCCCAAATATCAACAACTATAAATTCAACCTGATGAGTTGCACCATACTGTATACCAGTCCCAGCGTCAGAATAAGGCGTAAGATATACGGTCAAATTTACGTCCTCTTG
>JAXHSZ010000448.1:0-5751 GCA_034190725.1 Thermodesulfobacteriota bacterium | reverse complement strand
CTGCTTGATTTTAGGGCTAAATCAGTATCGAGAAACCTGTCGAAGACCAGTTTCAACTCATCCATGGAGAATCGATTTGCCTGCCCAATAAGCCTTTTGAGAAGGAAAGTTCTCATTTTCAGTCTGTTTCCCACTTCAGGGGGGGCAATACCCTGAAGCAACATCTCCTTTGCTCTGAGAATCAGACGGAACCTGTATATGATCATCCCAAAAATCTTTAAATGGTCTTCCCCTGAAACCAGCATCTTTTGGAGTATATTCAATGCTTTCTCAGTATCTCTGTCACCTACTGAATCTATCAGATCAAAGATATTCTCCACTTTCACATCTGTGACAACAGCTTCCACGTCTTTTATGTCAATACTCTCTTTATCACCGATAAAGATGGATACCTTCTCAATCTCATTATGGATTTCCTGAAGATTATTGCCGACAATTTCAATGAAAAAGGACAATGCATCATTGCTGATTTTTTTATTGAATCTCTCTGCCAATCTTCGAACCCAATATGGCAGATCCCTTTCCCTTGGATGGTTCAATTGTACAATAACACCACGCTTCTTGAAGTCGGCAAAAAACTTTTTCCTTTCATCAATCTTTTCACTGATGAAGACAAGACATGAAAAAGAAGATGGTTTACTGATGTACGATGTAAACTGTTTTAAGTCCTCTGATGACAATTTGTCGGCATGCTTGATAACAATACACCTCTTCTTCGACATCACGGGGACGGTTTGTGCTGCAGAGATCATCTGTGATGCAGTGTCATTTCCCCCGTAGAAGATCTCATAATTGAAGTCTTTGAGATCAGGAGTGATTATCTTTTTTTCTATATTTTTAAGAGCATCTTCAATGAGATATGTTTCATCACCATGAAGGTAATAGAATGGACGAATCTCTTCTTTTTCTAAATGCCGAGTGAGTTCAAATGAATTCATGATGAGAACCGACACGGAAAAAAACTAAAAACCTTCGAATATCCGATTGTGAATCTCCTCTGCAAGATCCTCTGCTATTTTTTTTATGGCCTGTCTTTTATTTTCATATGTCATTGTTGTGTCAGAAGAAACGGAATATTCATGATAACGGGAGATTTTTGATGACTCCCATATAACAGTTCCATTATCATTTCTCTTCAGTGATACTTCAAGAGTAACGGTGGCCCTGTATTCTAACGCCCTATTATTCCCGTTAAAAGATATTGGGGAAGTTTTGAATGATGTTATTACGCCTGTTATGGTTGCCTCGGAATCCTTGGTTTTTCCTATATCAACCCTTCCTCTCTTGAGAAACTCATCGATGAGTGCATTTGTGAAGAAGTTCTCAATCCCAGGCTCAAAGGATTTATTGGTAAAAAACGGGATTGCTATGGTCTTGATGTCGGAAGGAAGACCTTCACCTTTCCCTGCAAAATGATAACCGCATGAAAAGAGACAAAGAGCCAAACCAAGAATCAGTACTCCCTTATGCGCCTGTTTTTTTTTGAGCCACATGATGATATATCTCTTCAATTCGACTTAGGTTCAAGTCTCTTCGGTAGCTTTCTCCCTCTTATCGGGATTGTTTTCTTCTGATATATCTTTCTATCCAGTGACAATATTTATCAGTTTCCTTGGAACAGAAATAACCTTCTTTATCTCATTGCCTTTCAAAAGTTCTTTTATCCTGGGGGTATTGAGGGCGGTCTCCTTGATTTCTTCTTCAGAAGAAGATGCATCGACATTGATCCTGCTCCTCAGCTTCCCGTTGATCTGGATGACGATCACAATCTCATCCTCTTGAATGACCTTTTCATTGTAAGAAGGCCAGGGAACGGTAATGATGCTGTCACTTCCCCCAAGCGCCTCCCACAGTTCTTCAGAGAGATGGGGTACCATGGGGGAGAGGAGGAGTACCACTGTTTCAATGGCTTCTCTCAGTACAGAGATGGAAAGAGGATCTTTTACATCATCGGTTTTGATCTGGTAAATTGTATTCACCAATTCCATGACGGCGCTTATGGCAGTGTTGAAATGGAATCTCTCTTCTATATCATCCGTCACCTTTTTTATTGTCTGATGTGTTTTCCTGCGCAGGTTCTTTAAATGATCAGGAATTGGGATTTTATCGTCATAAGGGGAAATATCTTTGATCTTTTCCAGGTTTCCGAAGACCATTCTCCATACTCTGTTGAGAAATCTGAAAGCCCCATCCACACCCTGATCACTCCAGTCCAGGTCCCTCTCGGGAGGTGAAGCAAAGAGTATAAAAAGACGGGTTGTGTCCGCCCCATATTGTTCTATGATGTCATTGGGATCAACCACATTTCCCTTGGATTTTGCCATTTTTGCCCCGTCTTTTATGACCATTCCCTGAGTAAGGAGATTTTCATAAGGTTCTCCCACATGGAGAAGGCCCATATCATGTAATACCATGGTAAAGAAACGGGAGTACAAGAGATGGAGGATAGCATGCTCAATACCACCGATGTATTGATTAACGGGCATCCAGTAATTGACTGCCTTTTCATCCAGAGGACTTTCATCATAACGAGGGCAGGTATATCTGTCAAAGTACCACGAAGAACACACAAAAGTGTCAAGTGTATCCGTCTCTCTCTTAGCTCTCCTTTTGCATATCGGACAGTCGGTAAAGAGAAAAGATTCAATCTCAGGAAGAGGAGACCTGCCGTCTACTTCAAATTCTATGTCTACGGGCAATATGACGGGGAGTTGCTCATATGGAACAGGAACAATACCACATTCATCACAGTATATAATGGGGATAGGTGTCCCCCAGTACCTTTGTCTGGACACACCCCAGTCTCGTATGCGATAATTTACAGTTCTTTTACCAATCCCTTTCTCTTCCAGATACTCTCCTATCTTATCGAGCGCTTCAACACTATTCATCCCGTCGAACTGACCGGAGTTTACCAGGTATCCCTCTTCAACAAAGGCTTCCGTCATTGTCTCTTCATCTAAAGCCTTCTCATAAGGATGAATGACCACTTTCACCGGCACATCATATTTCCTGGCAAAATCAAGGTCCCTCTGGTCATGTGCCGGTACAGCCATAACGGCACCTGTGCCGTATTCCATCAGGACAAAGTTGGCCACCCAAATGGGTATCTTTTGATTCGTCATTGGGTTTATGGCATATCTCCCTGTGAATACTCCTTTCTTTTCCGTATCTTCTGCGGATCGTATTATCTTATCTTCCTTGGATACTTCGGCAATAAAGTTGAGAACCTCCTTCTCTTGAGGTGTACCTTCAGACAGTTCTTTTGACAGGGGATGCTCCGGGGCAAGGCTCATGAATGTTGCACCATACAAGGTGTCCTGTCTTGTGGTATATACTCGTATTACCCCGTCCGAATCGACAACCGGAAAATCCACCTCGGCACCATAGCTTTTTCCAATCCAATTTCTTTGCATTGTCAAAACTTTTTCAGGCCATCCGTCTGCAAGGTCATCACATCCTTTGAGCAGTTCTTCAGCATATTGTGTAATTTTCAGAAACCACTGCTCCAACTCCTTTTGGGTAACCTCTGTTCCGCACCGCCAACACAATCCCGCTTCAACCTGTTCATTGGCCAGCACAGTCTTGCACGATTCACACCAGTTGACGGAAGATTTTTTCCTGTATGCAAGGCCCATGTCATACATCTTCAGGAAAAACCATTGATTCCACTTGTAGTACCCTGGATGACACGAGGCAATCTCCCTGTTCCAATTATAACTGAATCCCATTCTCTTGAGTTGTTTTTTCATATAGTCGATATTTCCGAAGGTCCATTTAGCCGGATGGGTCTTGTTTTGGATGGCTGCGTTCTCTGCAGGCATGCCGAATGCGTCCCATCCCATCGGATGGAGCACATTGTATCCCCTCATCTTTTTGTATCTCGCGACCACATCGCCTATTGAATAGTTGCGGACGTGACCCATGTGGATCTTTCCGGAAGGGTAAGGGAACATCTCGAGGAGGTAGTACTTTTTCTTTGTAGGATCTTCAGTCACCTCAAACAGCTTCTTCTCATGCCAGTATTTCTGCCATTTTTTTTCAATATCTTGTGGGATGTACCTTTCTTCCATCGAGATTCCTCCGAATACCTTCCTGATAAACCAGCGAAACAGCTCTCCCTGGTTTTGCTTTTATCTAGTGTCCATCCAGAAATGAGATATTTTCTGCAAGGTCAAGGAAGACGAAGATTTTAACCGCAGGAATACTTTGGGTATTTTGAGGATTAAAATTTGTGTCTGACGCAGAGATTGCTGAAAATAGCCATTTATGGATAAGCACTAGCTATTCAATATCATAATAGCAGGGGCTTTTCAATGGGAATATTTTCTTTCCTGCAATCGTGATTTCAGGAAAAGCACTCATGGAAGATGATTCATCTACTGGGAGAATAGGGCGCTAGTAGGGAATGAGACATTGGAATTCATGAGGGGGAAATAAACAAGTTGGATCTAAGGATTGTCTTGAAATGTGATATTCTTAATGGCACTGTCCTTTGCCACCTTGAAGGTTGATGTGAATTCAAGGACTGGCTTTTCAGCATCGTTGAATACCGTAGCCTGACCATATAATGTCCTCCCTTCCCGTTTTATGACCTTTGCTCTGGCAGTAACATTTCCCTGTTTGACCGGATAGAGGAATTTTGCTTCCATGGCAATTGTGGCAAAGTGTGTCTGGGGTTGGAGGATACTCTTTATGGCCATGACAACCGAGGTGTCTGCCAGACTCACCAAAGCACCACCATGCATAAAACCTGCACCTTGAGCAAACTCAATATGAAATGGCATGGTCAGTGTTGCCTGGCCATTGGATGCATCGAGGATTGTCATATGTAAAAACTTTTCAAAGGGAGCGCAACTGATCCAGCGTTCCATCTCAAATACATGAGGCCCTGTAGACCGGGCATTTTTTTCCGATTTGTTGTCTGCTTTTCTGTCCAATCTGTACTCCATGTGTTTAATGTGCTCCTCACTTGCTACAGTGGCTTATATGGTGATCAGCCCCAAAATTCACAGCAACCCTCTCCAGTTCATCAAGGTCCCACTGAAGGTCCAGATCTTCGAACATTTCCCTTGCCTTGTCCAGATACTCCTCAGCTTTGATGTTGTTGAGAGTCTTGTGCTTGCTTTTGGATTCAAGGAGACGTTTGCCCACTTCAAAATAGGTGCGGGAGAGTTCAACGCGGGCACCAAGGCGTTCACCCTCAGCAATGCTTCTGCCCCACCAGTGGAGAGCTTTTTTCTGTCTGTTGACCAGCCAGTGGTAAATACCCATACACCTGTAAACTTCGACCCTTTCAAAGACCACTTTTTGTGAGTTCTTAACGGCTTCTTTGCCTGCTTTTAATGCATTTGTTTTATAAGTGGCGATCTCTGAAGAAGCGCCTGCCTTGAGTGATTCTTCTAATCGAAAAAGCATAACACGAAAATTGCCCGACAAAAAATCTCTTACTTGCATAGGAGCCGTTTGAATTTCAGATCTCATTTCACATGCAGACTCTAAGGTACTTTCAGCGCCCTTAACATCGCCTGTCATAATTTGGAGTAAGGCCTTATGAGAATACATCCAAAACAAAAAAATCGCAGAATCTGTTTTACTGATAAAATCGATCCCTTCATTCACTTCAACAATAGCCTCCTGGAATTTCCGGTATTCTATTAACATAAATGCATTACAAACATATTTCATTATTGCAGCCTGTATAATCATGAACAGGCTGCAATAATGAAATATGTTTGTAATGCATTTATG
>JAXHSZ010000447.1:0-3811 GCA_034190725.1 Thermodesulfobacteriota bacterium | reverse complement strand
GATTTCAAGTCCTTTCATCTCCTCACTCTTGTACTCACCGTGGCCGTCTTCAGCCCTCAGGAGATTCACCATGGAGACAATGAAGATTGTCCTCAATTCATGCAAAAAAGATCCCAAGAATCCGTACAGTTTAGAAGATGCATACAAAAGAACCTCTGCATCCAAGGAGTGCCCGATGACTTTCTCACGTCGTGCAATTTCCAGGGCTTTGGACACCTCTGCCCTGACCTTCAATAGCATGTCCCATCTCTCAGCCAATTCATCATCGATATATTCCTCATTTACAGCAGGAAACTCTGCCAAATGGATACTGCTCACTCTCTCATCATCAGGTGGCAAATACTTCCAGGCCTCTTCCGATGTGAAAGAAAGAATAGGCGCCATGAGTCTCAGGATTGAGTCCAATATCTCATACATGGCAGTCTGTGCCGATCTCCTCTGGGAGGAATCCTGTGGGGAAATATAGAGTCTGTCTTTCAAGACATCCAGATAGAAAGCGCTCATATCAACCACACAGAAATTATGAAGAGAGTGATAGACTGTATGAAAAGAAAAGTTCTCATACGCATCTCTGATTTTCATTATCAATTTCTGCAGCCTGTGGAGAGAAAGTCTGTCGATCTCCCAAAGATCTTCATATTTCAAAGCGTCCTTTGTCGGAGTATAATCATAGAGGTTCCCCAATATATATCTGCATGTATTTCGGATGCGCCGGTACGCCTCTGAAATCCTCTTCAATATCTCCTCAGATATACGAATATCATCTCTATAATCCTCGGCAGCCACCCAGAGCCTCAATATCTCAGCTCCATTTTTTTCTATAATCTCACCGGGGGCAATCACGTTACCGGATGATTTAGACATCTTCTTGCCCTGCCCATCAACAACAAAACCATGGGTCAATACGGTTTCATAGGGAGCTTTGCCTCTTGTATTCACGGATGTGAGTAAAGAGCTATGAAACCATCCCCTGTGCTGATCACTCCCCTCAAGATACATATCTGCAGGGAATTTCAAGGAGTCGCGTTCCTCCAGAACAGCAGCATGACTCACACCTGAATCGAACCAAACATCCAGAATATCCGTCTCCTTTTCAAAATCGATCCCATTACACAGCGGACATTTTGTACCTGTCGGAAGCAACTCACCTGCCTCCTTTGAAAACCAGATGTCACTTCCTTCTTTTTCAAATTGATAGGATACGAAATCCACGATCTCCTTTTGTGCCAGAGTATAATTACAGGATTTACAATAAAATATGACGATGGGAACACCCCATGCCCTCTGACGAGAAATGCACCAGTCAGGACGATTCTCAATCATTCCGTAGATTCTATCCCTGCCCCACTTGGGTATCCATTGAACCTCATTAATACTTTCCAGTGCTTTTTGTCTCAAATGGTTCTTTTCCATTGAGATAAACCACTGCTCAGTGGAACGAAAGACGATTGGATTCTTACACCTCCAACAATGGGGATAGGAATGGGCAACAGACTCTTTTTTCAAGAGGGCACCCGTTTCACCCAGCTTCTTGTTTACGGACCTGTCCGCGTCAAAGACAAATTCTCCTGCGAAAAATTCCACATCGTCGGTAAATCTGCCACCATCATCTACAGGTGTATATATTTCTAATCCATACTTGAGACCGACCTCATAATCCTCCTGACCATGACCTGGAGCTGTATGAACACAACCGGTTCCGGCATCCAATGTGACATGATCACCCAAAATGATCGATGACTCTCTGCTTAAGAACGGATGGCGACATTTCATGCCTTCCAATATTCCGGAAGAAAACTTCTCCTTGATCGTATACTCTTCCACATCAATTGCTTTCATGGTTGCTTCCAACAACCCTTCGGCCAGTATGAATACTTCATCTCCGGTCTTCACAGCAACATATGTAAAATCAGGGTGAAGAGTTATGGCCAGATTTGCCGGTATAGTCCACGGGGTAGTCGTCCATATGAGAACCGATATCTTCTCTCCATGAAGGGATGGCAGCACGCCACTCATATCTGAAAGAAGTGGAAATTTCACATAGATGGATGGTGATTCACATTCCTGATACTCAACCTCCGCTTCTGCTAAAGCAGTCCTGCATGATGCACACCAGTGAACAGGCTTTTTGCTTTTGTAGATACTATCGCTCTCCACAAATTTACCGAATTCTTTAATGATAGTAGCGACATACTTATTATTCATTGTAAGGTAGGGGTTCTCCCACTCTCCCAACACGCCTAAGCGTTTGAATTCATTCCTTTGGATATTTATAAATTTCTCTGCATAATCACGGCAAAGTGCTCTGATCTTCGGTATAGACATGGAATGTCTCTTCTCTCCCAGCTTTTTGTCCACCTCATGCTCTATGGGAAGACCATGGCAATCCCATCCAGGTACATAGTAACTGTTGAATCCGGCCATAGTCTTGGATTTGATTATGATGTCTTTTAAAATTTTGTTGAGGGCCGTTCCCATATGTATATGTCCGTTGGCATAGGGGGGGCCATCATGGAGGATGTATTTCTCTTTATCCCTGGCCGCTTCTTTTAT
The DNA here is from genome assembly GCA_034190725.1 of Thermodesulfobacteriota bacterium. Classification (GTDB taxonomy): domain Bacteria; phylum Desulfobacterota; class UBA8473; order UBA8473; family UBA8473; genus JAXHSZ01. The sequence continues at coordinate 1,258 of JAXHSZ010000447.1, read as the reverse complement.
TCTGTCATAAATTCGGCTTTCATCCCACTCTTTGAGCATATCCGGTTCTCTTTGCGCGAGATTGGCCTTCATTGGGAATTTGGTTTGGGGCAGGTTCAAAGTATTCTTGTAATCCAAAATGTCCTCCGAGAGAAACTCCTAGACAGCACCCATCCATAAATGGATATTTTCCGTAATCTCTTCGTCAGACTCAGATTTTAATCCTCAAAATACCCAGTGTATTCCTGAGGTTAAAATCATAGTCTTCCTTGACCTTGCACTAAAATATCTCATTTCTGGATGAGCACTGGTAATTTATAAACGAATAAATAAAAGTAGCACAAATTCATCTATTGTCAAGGGAAAACCATATCTGATGAGCCTGTGGCTTGAATAGCAGAGGATCTATTCGTGGAATATCGGCAGGAAGTTCTGCATGCAAAAAAAGGGGGGCCGATTACGTGAATAAGGGCCCCCTCTTTGGGTAAAACTTTTAGTACATACCTCCTGGAGGCATACCTCCCATTCCTCCTGGGGGCATCATCATGCCTCCTTTATCTTCCTTGGGCTTTTCTGCTACCATGGCCTCAGTGGTGAGCAGTAAGGACGCAACACTGGCAGCATTCTGAAGTGCGCACCTTGTAACCTTGGTAGGATCAATGATACCGGCCTCGATCAGATCTTCATACTTCTCGGTCTGTGCATTGAGCCCCAATGCTCCACTTTCATTCTTCACCTTGTCAACAACAATGGAACCTTCCAACCCGGCATTGTTGGCGATCCATCGAATGGGCTCTTCTAAAGCTCGTTTTACAATATTGACTCCAAACTGTTGGTCTCCTTCCAGCTTCAATCCTTCCAGAATAGGCAATACTCGTATAAGAGCCACGCCACCTCCAGGTATGATGCCCTCTTCAACGGCAGCCCTGGTTGCGTTCAGCGCATCTTCCACTCTGGCTTTCTTCTCTTTCATCTCCGTTTCAGTTGCAGCACCCACATTGATAACCGCAACACCACCGATAAGTTTTGCCAACCGCTCCTGAAGTTTTTCTCTATCGTATTCCGACGTTGTCTCCTCTATTTGGGCCCTAATGGTCTTGACTCTTCCCTCCAGATCGCTTTTCTGTCCGGCTCCATCAACTATGGTCGTATTGTCCTTGTCTATGGTCACCCTCTTGGCTGACCCGAGATCGTTCAATGTAATGTTCTCGAGTTTTATGCCGAGATCTTCAGTCAATGCAGTACCGCCTGTGAGTATGGCTATATCCTCCAACATGGC
>JAXHSZ010000446.1:0-11588 GCA_034190725.1 Thermodesulfobacteriota bacterium | reverse complement strand
CGGTCATCTCCGTCACATGGACTTTCCTCCCACCCATATGAAGCCCGCGAGCCAGATGAAAATCACAGTCAAAGAGATATCCGTCCCATGCAACGGAGACCATGGTACGGCACATCACTTTTTCCACTGCACAGGGATTGAAACTGGAAACCAGTCTCTCCATGTACTTTTGGAGATTATGAGAATCCACCAGCCAATCACGGAATCTTCCCAGTGGGATATTGGCAAAGGTAAAGACATTATTGAACGTAATCCCCCACTTCTTCTCAAGAACCTGGCGGAATCGCTTTTCAGTCTGGGGTTGCGATGGAGGAAGAAACGCCCCTGTGGGATTGACCACCAGATTGAGTTCCAATCCTGAGTCATCACACCCATACCCCATTGCATTCAATTTCTTTAATGCATGTATACTCTTATGGAAGACCCTCTCACCCCTCTGGGAATCTGTCTGCGCCTCATTGAAAGAAGGAAAAGAGGCTGTAATTACAACACTATTTTCTTGCAAAATGTGAAACAAATGATCTCTCTTGCCGTCATTGAGGGCAGAGAGGTTGGAACGTACGATAAGTCTTTTGGTCAGTGGGGAGAGTCTTTCAATAAGGTCAGAAAGAATCGGATTGAGTTCAGGCGCTCCTCCGGTGATATCGATGATCTCGAAATCAGACCGTTGGGCATAGGATACAATGTTCTCTGCCGTCTCCCTGTCCATGTTCTCTTTTCGGTCCGGACCTGCCCTGAGATGGCAGTGTTTGCACGTCTGATTGCAAAGCAAACCAACATTCACTTGAAGAGAAGTTGTTTGCTCCCGCTCCAACTTCAGGTCATGCCGCACGAGAATCTGACGGAAAGGCTCCAAAGAAAAAGTTTCTCTTTCCGTATGCACATCAATCTGTTGCTCTGTTTCCTCGGGAAACATCTTCTTTCTCCATACTCTGTATTCGAGCTCACATGGATAATTTCTTTGCTATATTTCGCATCTGAACCCCATGCACAAGGGATGCTCCACCTCTTATGGCTGTTGCCACATGAATGGCTTCAGTCATCTCTGCGGGATTGGAGCCCTTTTCAAGACAAGACTGAGTATACGCATCTATACAATACGGACATTGGACCGCATGGGCCACGGCAAGGGCAATAAGAGATTTTTCCCTTTCTGTGAGTTCCCCTTCTGCAAATACTGCATTATAGTAATCAAAGAATTTCTTTGCAAGATCCGGCGCTTCCTCTCCGATTTCCGGGAACTTGGGAAGGTCTTCAGGTTCATAATATGTTTTCATAAAAGTACTCCTTTCTATGGAATGAGATCAATTTTAAAATAATATTCTCAAGAAGAACAATAGAATTGTAAATATTCTTCGGTTTCAGGTGTCAGTGTTCAGGTTTCAGATCTTTTTTCTCGCTCTTGACACCTGACACCTGAAACCTGGAGTCATGTAAATGAAGTGTAAACTGCTTTTGTGTCAATATGAAGGATGCCGAATTATGCATAAACATGTGAATTGTAAAATGGATCAAGGAGAACACTAAGCAATATCAGGGCCCCAGCTTCCCGCCTCATAGAAGAGAAATCTCTGTGCCCTGTCTCCGCATGTCTCACACTCTTTTAAGATCGGGGTCAAAAACGACCAACAAAGTTCCACACCGTCTTGTCGCCAAAAGAGCATCTGGTCCCCCAACATACAGTCCAAGAGCACCTTTTCATAAGCATCCAGAATTGGACCCGTGTAGTTTTGATGGTACTGAAAATTCATGGTTACCGATCTGAGGCAGACCTTGGCGCCAGGATTCTTTGTCTGAAAAGTCAGTGTTATTTTTTCTTCGGGGTAGATTCCGAGATTGAGTTGATTTGCAGTGATATGGCTTCCCAATGTCTGACGAAATAGAGAGTGGGGCACTTGTTTAAATTGAATCTTGATTTCAGTGAGTTTTTCTGCCAATCTCTTCCCCGACATAAGGTAGAAGGGTACACCCTGCCACCGCCAGTTGTCAAGGAAGACTTTCATGGCGGCAAAAGTAGGAGTTAATGATTCAGCACTTGTACCGGGTTCTTCACGATAGGCATACACATGTTTTCCGTTTATGGTTCCGTCTGTGTACTGTCCGACAATGAGATACTCATCAAGATTCTCAACAGGAAAAGGTCTCAGAGATCTATAGACCTTCACCTTTTCGTCACGGATACGATCCGCTTCGAATGCCGAAGGGGGTTCCATGGCAACCAGGGCCAAAACCTGCATCATATGGTTTTGGAACATGTCCCTTAATACTCCTGCTTCTTCATAATACCCTGCCCTGTGTTCTACCCCGAGTGTTTCAGCAGCAGTTATGCTGACATGGTCTACATATCTTCTGTTCCAGATTGGTTCAAAGATTGCATTTGCAAAACGAAACATCAGAATGTTCTGGACAGTCTCTTTGGCCAGATAGTGGTCGATTCGAAAGATCTGATGCTCTTTGAAGTTTTCATGGAGGGATCGATCCAGATCAATTGCCGTATCCAGGTCCCGACCAAAGGGTTTTTCCACCACGATCCTGGACCAACCGCTTCCATCTTCCTCTTCTGATGCAAGACCGGCTTTGCCCAGCATTTGTGAAGTGGACATATAAAGGGATGGAGGAATAGCCAGATAAAATACTTTGTTGCCCTTCGTTCCACATTTCATATCAATCTTTTTGAGGAATTCGGCCAATACCTTAAAAGATGAGATATCTTCGTAGTCGATTTCTTGATAATGGAGCTTTGATAAAAAATCCTTTGACTTTGAACTGTCCGGCTCATTGTCATGTATAATGGCCTTTTTTATTTTATCCCTGAATTCCTCGTCGCTCATCTTTGTACGGGCGCATCCAACAATGACAAATGGATCAGGCAGAACATTATAGACGAAAAGATTGTACAGGGCTGGTATGAGTTTTCTCGATGTCAGATCTCCCGATGCTCCCACAATGACAATCATACATGGATCCGGAATCCCTTGGATCAAACATGCCTCATAGGGTATCTCTAAATCAGGAGTTTTGATATCGGTCATTACAGTTCGGATCACATTTTCTTCATTGCTGATATTGTCCATAAGGTTTTTCCCCACCGGTACGATATTCTTTAATGATTCAAATTCCAATCATAGAAGAGATATTCCGTTTGAATAGCGTCCATATTCTTTCTGAGGAATTCTGATTTTTCATCCTCTTCCAGGTATTTCAAAAGAAAAAGGAATACCTTTCTTTTATCTCCAAAGTCCCTTTCATACCAATGAAAAATTTGTGACAAAAATATTGTGTTCCTCTCAGGCAGAACAAGAACTTCGGAACTGTTAATAAAGTTTTTTGCTGCAATGTCCAATTGGTCATCAATGAGATCTGCTTCATAGTAACGTATGGGAGCACAAGAACGTGATCCGCAAACCAACGCAAAATGAATTCTCGGATCTATTGCATCAAGACTGAATTCATGACGGGGATCATTTTTCTTGAGAAGAGGAAGCATTGCATGAGGGGGTCTTGAGTTGGCCCTGAGAATCCCATGCTCCATCTCCTCCGCTGAAAAGATGAAGTCGCCGATTCGATAAGCAATATGCCTGAAAAAATGAGAAATCTCCCACACTGTGGAAGAGATGCCTAATTCTACAATGCCATGAATGACAATGGTATTGTACAGATTGATCCAGAATGCCTTTTTCTCATGAACGGAAGAGAGTTCATTCAGGTCATATTCCCAGAGTTCTCCTGCAATATCTTTGTAAGAGTTGTATTCTGGTGAATCCTTCATCGCAGTATAATCCACAATACCCCGATGCAGATTATAGAACCGCTCTTTCAGATCAACAATGGAAGCCATGAGATCGGAAGCCAGGTCTTTTGACGGAGAAGAGTGAGTTTGGGATCTTTGGTTGAGAATCATCTTTTCCTTCAATTTTCGGGTTTTGCCCAATTTAAACCAGTTGAAATGATGTTCATCTCTGTCGTAATATTCGTATATAAGGTCCAAAAAAAGAGCTGCCGTCCAAGAGAAGTTTGAGGATCCATACCCCTGTCCGATCTGTGAGTCAAAATACTCTTTGAAACCAAAGCGGATAGGAAGTTGAATCATGTCCGTCTTCATTGCATCCGCTTTTCTCTGGTAACCATATCCTTTTAATCCTTGAGAAAGCATCCAGTTGATGTTGATCCATACTGGCCCTCTCCAGTAATTCCCGGAATCAAAATCATCCCTGGTCATATCATAATTGGGGATCGTAAAGCAGTTCCCCTGATGCAATGCACAAAACGATATGGAGTCTATTGTGGAATAGAGGATTTCCGCCTGTTGTTGTGAAGCAGCTCCTGCAAAGAAAGGCATGAAACCGGCTGCTGTGGCTGTGTGAATGGGGCCTTGTGCAATCATATCAAATGACTCGAACTTCTCACATTCCGGGCACCAGAGGTCATCAAAGATGGCCCTTGACGTCTGGTTCACCCACTCTTCTATCTCAGCCGTGTCTTTCTTCAATATCCGACCAATCTCCAAAAGATCATGATTTGCCCGACATAAGATTGAGTTGAACAGAACATCCTGAACAAGAAAAGGACATTCCCTGTAAATGTCTGTTTCAGAATATGTGAGACGTCGAAAAAGATCAACCAGATAGACATACCGGTCGTAATCTTCATCACTGGGCCTCTGTTCTACCGGTACACCATGTTTCAGGTCTTTCCGCTCGTAATGAGGGAGCCTTTCCTTATTCACCAAGATTTTTTCAAGTGGACCATCCCAGGCGGGCGAATTGTCGAGACCCGATTCCCATGGATGTCTTATATAAACAAGTCCCGTATGATCGGGATCTCGAAACTGATAGAAGTAGCGATGAGAGGCAAGAAGTTGAGAAAATATCAATCCCAGAAACCCTCTGGCTTCCTTTGCTGATGTTGCCTTTTTGTATATATGAAGACAGGCTATGGCATGGAGCGGAGGCATGGTAATGCCGCTTGTGAGAAGATTGTCGGGAACCTGCCAAAAATCCGGCTCAGGAAAATAATTGCCAAGAGCTTCAGCATTGAAGACAATTTGAGGAACCATTCCATTATGCCATTGATGTTCAAAGAGTGACAAAATCTCCTGCTGGGCCCTCTTTTGATTGTAATGGGCGTATCCGATAGCAATAAAACAGGAATCCCAGTTCCACTGATGAGGATATAAATCAGGAGCAGGCTTCGTGTAAGACCCTGTCCAGTTGGAATCAAGTATTTTCTTTGCTATCTTGATATATTCTTTGAATCCCTTTGTGGAGAAATAGTTGAACAATACTGCTCACCCTTTCTGCTTCTTGTCCGATGGAATCACCTTGTGACCACCGAATTCTCGTCGAAGGGCGGCCACCACCCTGTTTGAAAATGGATTGTCATTTTGGGAACTGAATCTGTGCATCAGTGACAGTGTAATCACAGGTGCAGAAACACCATTTTCTATGGCTTGGTGTACAGTCCACCGTCCTTCTCCGGAATCTTCGATGTATCCTTGAACATTTGAAAGTTTCACATCAGCAGCAAAGGCAACCTCGGCAAGTTCCAAAAGCCACGAACGGATAACACTCCCCTGATTCCAGAGATGGGATATTTCAGCATAATTGAGTGACGTCGCGTATGGAGAAGCTTCCAGAATTTCAAAACCTTCTCCATAGGCCTGCATCATGCCGTATTCGATTCCGTTGTGAACCATCTTCACAAAATGACCCGCCCCGGTTTCCCCACAGTAGAGATAGCCCTCTTTGGGAGCCAAGGTTTTGAATATGGGTTCAAGGAAGTCATATGTACTTTTTGATCCCCCTATCATTAAACAGTATCCTATTTCAAGCCCCCAGATGCCTCCACTCACACCCACGTCCAAGAAACTGATATTCTTCTCAGACAGAATCTGCGCGCGTCGAATGTCATCTCTGTAATATGTGTTTCCGCCATCAACTACGATGTCACCGGAGGACATTATCGTTTGTAACTTTGTTATGTGGTCATCTACGGGGGAACCTGCCGGAAGCATTATCCATGCCACACGGGGCGGATCAAGTTTTTCGATCAATTCCGTTAAAGAATATGCACCAATGGCTCCATCATTAACCAACTGCTCCGTCTTTTCGGACGTACGGTTGTAAGCGACCACCTGGTGACCACTCTGCAAGAGACGTCTTGCCATATTCATTCCCATCCGTCCTAAGCCGATCATACCTATCTGCATTTTTTCCTCCAAAAGAGTATACCCTTGTAACTTCAGGAAAAGTAAACTTACCTCAAAAAGGAACTGCAACCGTTTACAGGTCTTATCACACATGTTCTTGTGTGGTGGAAATTAACAGTCACGATGACTCCAATAATGGTTTCAGTTGACAGGAGAGTAAAGTAGAAGAAATGTACTCTTTACTCGGGTATTATAGCTTTTTAAATCACAAAGGACCTACATATACTCACCTTTTTAGTTGTCATTATGTCCTTTCTTGAACCTGAAACCTGTAAACCCTGAATCTATGAACAGACACAAGGAACTCTTGAAAATACTCTGCCTGATGAGAATGTAAGTAATACCTAAATTGAGCGATTTTTTCCTACTGCGAGGCTGTATCTTACTGAATCTGAAGCAAAAAACGTTTCGAATCGAACTCACTGAAGGGGTGGCTTCACTTTCGTCCACTTCGAATCGTTTTTTACTCCATATTCAGCAACCTACAACCTCTCGTGACGGAAAGAATCGCTCAATTTAGGTAATATTTATTTACAAGTCTTGATGAAACAATGCGGATCCCGTTCTTCAAAGATGTTGAGCCCTTGGCCATACCCCACAGCAAGACAGCTCCCGCAAACGTGTCGAATGGAGCAAGACAGACATGCCCTGGTTCCGGCCCTATACTGTTGTGCCATTTCAGAATCATATACATCTTCGATACTTTCTTCAAAGATATTTCCGATCAAAGATGGAAATTTTCGGCACGCATGAGCTTCACCATCAGGAAGCACAGAGATGAAATTGAATGCCGCCCCACAACCATAGCCACTACATCCGCCGAAGAGATTGTATCCCTTCTCTTTATATAATATATTGATGAGATTGTCCTTGAGATGTATCATGGAATTATGAGCTGCGGCATCGATGTATGATTTCAAAAAGACAGAATATTCCTCACGGGTCGGGATCTCAAGGTCTGCACCTTCCCCTACCTGGGAAAGACGATTGAAAGTGAAGCAATCCGTCAGGCCATGAAGTTCCTCGGCTAAAGGAAGAACCTGATCCATGTTGTCCTTTGTGAGAGTGAGCATGACAATGGAATACACTCGTAAATCTCTCAGTATTTTCAAGAATTCCATTGACTTTTTAAAGTGGCCCGGTCCCCGAATGTGATCATTGTGTTCAGGCAATCCCTCCAGACTGATCTGATAGAAAGCTGGCTCCTCAATTGATATCAGTTGCTCAATTTTTTCTCGTGAAGTTGGATTGCCAAGAATTGCAACGGCAAAGCCCCGTTCAAACGCAGCTCCATATAGCTTGTGAAAATTGGGAAATAAAAGGGGATTTCCTCCTGAGAAAGAGACTTGCCCCTTCACATTTTTGCTTTTGCAGAATCGGTAAAGATCGTCGAGAACTCCAAATGCCTTTTCCAAACTCATGGAAGGCCTGTTACTTCGGTCATAACAGTGCTTGCAAGAAAGATTGCAAGCCTGAGTGATATGCCATTGAAGAGTAAATACGGATGATATGAGGAATGTCTCATTTATATCTTGATCAACCGGAAAGTTCTTGGAAGACCTTTTGATCAGAGACTGAGGTTTGAGAAGAAGCCTTTTGTCGATGGCACGATCAATGGCTGAATCAACAGCACCTATAGGGAGATTGCCGGCAGATGCCACATCCTCATTCCCTATTTTTTCCACAACAATTTTAAGTACGAGAAGATCCTCTTCCGACGCTTTTTGAGCTTTTATCTCTTGCGTTTCAGGCTCCCTCCAGATCAGGATGACTTCTTCCCCCGGCGCCGGTACCACAGATGACGGACCATTTTCAGTAAATATCATGGAAAGCAAGTTCTTCCAGGTCAGTTCAAGCAGGTGCAAGGTGGGATTCACCATCATTTCACTGACCTGTTGAGGTATTTCCATTTCATCACCCCTGGTTTTATGGAGAGTCCATTCCAGAGATGCAAGGTCCGGTAGGAATTCGGGTATGGGGTGATTTTTCTCTTTCAGTAACGATATGTCCAGAAATGTATCCTTCCCTTTCTGAAGGGTGCAATCTGAAAGAACAAGCCTCCAAGTATGGGGACCGAGTACAGAATAGCATGTGGGATAAATCTCTTCAAGTTTCATATTTAAAATAAGGTGCATAGATGACCTCTCTTTTTTTTATCCTGGGAAAAAAGAGAGGTCATACAGAATTTTACACTGTAGAAAAAAGTAACGATTAAAATGAACCAGTTTCATTTCTCGAGAATCAGTTTGGGAATCTTCTTAACTGTTCTCAATTGATATTTCGCCACTCTTTGCCTGTTTTTCTTGATGATCTGAATGAGTGCCAACTGCACTCGATTTACCACTTCAACTGCTTCAACTGCTTTTGCCCGCAGATTTACAACCGGTAACCGTAAGACCGGCGCCGGACAATAACGCAGCAATACAGAGCCCGCCAAGGAATTTTTTTAATGTATCAGATTCCATCATGCGCCTCCTTTCTGCAGAGGTATTGATATTTGCTTTTCCGCCCAGGTCTGGAAAAACATGGTTATGGTGCCGAAAGCACCGTGAACCCAATAAAAGTCAGTCATGTCTCATGTTGTAATCATATCCATTTTTGAGGAAACCTCAGAAAGTAAATGACCGGATTGAAAAGAATTTTTCGTCAGTGAAAAACATCTACATTTCGCAAGCCCTCCCCTTCAGGTGAAAGAAGAACTTCAGACTTTTTTTAATCTTGTCTGAAAATATCTTCGGTGAGAAATATGTCCCGGCAACACGCTTATTTATCTCGCCGAGTGTGGGATAAGGATGTACTGCCGAAGCCAGGGTCGAGAGTTTTACCTTTCCGTTTAAAACAGCAACCCATTCATTGAGAAGTTCCCCCGCATGAGGCCCAAGGATCTGAATCCCGATTGGTTTTTCCTTTTCATCGAGGACCATCTTGATCTTTCCTGTTCTTTCTCCTTCCGCAAGGCTTCTGTCGTTTTCCTTGAACTCCTCGGTCCATACAGAGTACTCTCTTCCTGCTGTTTTGGCTGCTTTCTCATTCATACCTATACTTGCAAGCTCGGGATCAGTGTATGTACACCATGGGAGGAGAGTATAATCGGTTCTTCTGGGAAGATGAAAGATTGCATTACTCACAATAATGCCTCCTTCATATCCTGCTGCATGGGTGAATTGATACGAACCTGTCACATCACCTGCCGCATATATGTGCTTTTGTTTTGTGCGTAATCTGTGGTCTACCTTTATCCCTTTTTTGTCGAATTCAACGCCGATGTTTTCAAGGCCCAGATCCCCTATATTGGGTGTTCTTCCCATGGCAACAAAAATCATCTCCGCTTTGAGACTTTTTTCATCACTGTTTTGTTGTTTTATTATGACCTCTCTCTCAGAACCCCAATCTTTTGCCCGAATTACGGAAGCATTGAGATGAATTTCTACACCTTCCGAAATTAAAACCTTCATGACCTCATCCGCCATGTCTTTATCCTCTTTACTGAGGATCTGACCGCTTCGCTGAACCACGGAGACCTTTGACCCCAAGCGACAGAAAGCCTGTGACATTTCCGTTGCAATCGGACCAGCTCCTAAAATAATCATGGATTTTGGCAGATGATCGAGAGAAAATATCTCTTTATTCGTAATATAGGGTGTTTCATTGAGACCTTCCACCGGGGGAATCGAAGGGGATGAACCGGTTGCTATAACCCAAGCCTTAGCCGAGTATATGCTTCCGTTTACACGGATTGTATGTTCGTCCGTAAAGAAAGGATATCCCATTTCTACTCTTGCCCCAAGGTTGCAAAATCGTTCTTTGGAATCATGTTTCTGAATGGTGTTGATCACGGAATGAATCCTTTCCACAATGTCTCTGTAATCCACTGGAGGGACATCTATCTGGGGGAGACCGAAGGCCTTTCCGCTTCTCATAAGATGATACACATTGGCGGTTCTGATCAGGGTCTTACTGGGAACACACCCGAAATGGAGACAATCGCCCCCCAATTCTTTTTCCTTTTCCACAAGAAGTGTTTTTGCACCCAACTGGGCAGCACCTGCAGCAACGGTCAAACCGGCTGCTCCCCCCCCTATGATACCGATATCAAAATCATATTCTGCCATGAGTTCCTCCTTGGGACTTGATATACATAACTCACCATTTCATATACATTCTCTCCTTGTTTTCTCCAGTGAAAAACTCCCAGTACCGTGTTTCATAAATTCTGCAGTAAAAAATGGCAATTTGAAATAGTACTGTATTTCAACTGCTTTGAAGCAGTATAAAAATCAGAAATTCGAATATCGAAGCACAAAACAAATTCAAATGATACAAATCTCAATGACATAAATGGAAAACGACAGTACCATGCTGACCGTGTTTTGAATTTTGGACATTTGAATTTTGATATTGTTTCGGATTTTGGATTTCGATATTCGAATTTTCACTACGGTTGATGCATTTCGTCAACATGTCAAATTGCCAAAATCGTGCACAGAACTATTGATACATCCTAGTATCCATTTAACGACCAATCATAATCAATATATCGAATCTTAATCTTGTCTGTTCCAGCGCTCAGTCTCTTCTTGAGGTCACCTCTTGCGTATTGGTGAAAAAATCCTAAAGCATCCTCATTAAAGTCCTCGACAAACCATTTGAATATCTCATTGATATAGAGTGTGTGGTCTTCGATAAAATTCCTCTTCGGATCGTTGATGAACGCAACTGTCATTTCATCAAGTTGCCGGTCCAGGATATTCCCCTGATACGGTTCGGAACGGAGGGGAGGACACCCTTTAGAGGCGCAATTCACCGCAAAATGAATCCTGGGATCTTGAAAGCGGGGTCTGAGTATGCCATGTTCAATATCGTCTAAGGTGATAATGTCGCCGTCTATTCTGCAGATTTTCTTCTTCCATGGATTCCTGAAGATGCTGCCAAGGTCCTTAATGGATTCCACTCCGGGATAACCACTCAAAATCAACTTTATGGTCCAGGCATTATACGCATTTACATAGAAAGCAAATTGTTCATTGCGCGAAAGTTTTTTTGAGTCGGTATCCTCAAGAATCTTAAGATATCGGTCTAACTGAGCCTCTTCATCCTTGAAACCCCGGTAATTCACAACGCCATCTTTTACATATTTTTTGAGCAGTTCAGCATAAAGGCTGTGATCAACCACCTCAAGAGACCAGACGTTTCTTGTCGAACTGATGGAGCCCCATAAGAAGAGGAGGAATAATTCCACCCTGCGCGATCGCCACCCCGACTGCCATATTTTTTCGGTCGGAGCCGGACCCCGAGTTCAGGGCGGCATTGAGACCTATCCAGCGTTCATCGGGGCTAGCCCTGAACGGCTGCTGCGAGTGCAGAATCGTCGGCTCCAGAC
>JAXHSZ010000445.1:0-7016 GCA_034190725.1 Thermodesulfobacteriota bacterium | reverse complement strand
AACCACTCTCTCCAGTCCGATTCGAAAAAAAATTATTTTTATCGTTCAATCCTTGTTTTTTTTACCTCAATAAAACTTCCCGTTTTTGCTTTTGCCTCCACCTCTGCCTCCGGCCCAAGATAAATAAAGGGACCAATGGTTGCATCATCATATATAACACTATCATATATAACAGAGCAGGATTTCACTACAACTCTATTTCCAATCTTTGAATTTTTGATGGTGCAGCCTTGTTCAATTGTACATTCTTCACCTATGGCCGACCCACTCTTTATGGAGTTGTTGGGGTAAATTGTTGTTTCTTTTCCTATGGTTACATTTCTTTCAATATATGTTGTCAAAGGATCACTGATTGTTACCCCTTCAATCATCAATCTCCTTAGAATCTCTTCTTTTATTACGCCACTGACTCTCGCTAGATCCGCTCTATCATTTATTCCCATGACCTCACTGGGATCCTCAGTTAAAAAACCACGTGCCTTCTCTTTTTCTTTTGAAGCAATATCTATGACATCCGTTAAATAATATTCTCCCTGCGTGTTATTCTTATCAACCAACTGTAGAGCATAAAATGCATAATCTGCGTCCATGCAATATATACCGGTATTCACTTCTTTCACTTCTCTCTCCTGGTCGGTTGCATCCTTCTCTTCGACGATCCGCAAAAGATTCCCTCTTCCATCCTGTATAATCCTGCCGTAACCCTTTGGATTTTCAACTTCTGTCGTAAGAACGGTCACTCGTGAACATTCTTTCTGGTGAACCTCTATTAATCTTTGTATGGTCTTATCGGTTATGAGAGGCACATCACCACATAAAATCAGGATGTCACCTTTGAAGTCCTTGAGCGCTTCTCTTGCACAGAGAACAGCATGTCCTGTCCCGAGCTGTTCTTTTTGCTCTGCAAAGACAAGTCCCTCCCCTTCAAATCTCTTCCGTACGAGCTTTCCCTGGTGACCCACTACCACTATGATTCTCCTTGAAAGCACCTTCTTTGCAACCTCAATCGGAAATGACAGGACAGGCACCCCCATCAATGGATGAAGCACTTTGACCTGTCTGGATTTCATCCTCTTCCCTTTTCCTGCAGCAAGAATCACTGTAGCAATTTCCTTCATTGTCTTTCCTTCTGTTGGAGAGTCAGAACCTGTCTCTTTGACAAAAAAAAGGGACTGGATCAAAAAACCCGTCCCTTTTTTACCATATATTCACCCGGGTTTATCTTGCCTTTGGCGCAACCAGCAACCTTACAAGAGCCCTATTCAATGCTGCCTGGGCTCTTGCAAAATCAATTTCTTCCTTATCCACCCTCTTTAATCTCTCTTCTGCTCTTGACCTTGCCGCTTCAGCTCTCTGAAGGTCTATCTCTTCTGCTTCCTCGGCCGTATCCGCCAGAATATATACCTTATTTGATGTTACCTCTGCAAAACCACCATTTACAGCAAGGTACCTGTCGCTACCTTCCCCTCTGTATTTCACTTCTCCTGTCTTTAATGAAGTAATGAAAGGGGTATGCCCCGGAAGAACCCCAAATTCTCCTTGTTCTCCTGGGGCGGTTACTTCGTCAATCTCCCTGGTTACAACCAATCTTTCTGGTGTTACGATCTCTAAAAGAATTTTGCCTTCCACAGGTTTATCTCCTCATTCTCTTAAGCAGCCAATAACTTTTCCGCCTTTTCCTGAGCCTGTTCTATGGTCCCAACCATATAGAATGCCTGCTCAGGTAAGTCGTCATGTTTTCCTTCAACAAGTTCTTTAAATCCTTTTATTGTATCCTCCAATTTGACGTACACTCCTGGTGTACCGGTAAATTCTTGCGCCACAAAGAAAGGTTGAGAAAGAAATCTTTGAATCTTTCTCGCTCTTGATACCACAAGTTTATCTTCTTCTGAAAGTTCCTCCATACCTAAAATAGCAATAATATCTTGAAGGTTCTTATACCTTTGTAAAACCGACTGTACCTCTCTGGCAACCCCATAGTGTTCTTCTCCAAGAACCTGAGGATCAAGAATTCTAGATGTTGAATCGAGAGGATCCACGGCAGGATATATACCCAACTCTGCAATCTGCCTGGACAAAACAGTTGTAGCGTCCAGATGTGCAAATGTAGTCGCAGGTGCCGGGTCTGTAAGGTCGTCAGCGGGAACATACACAGCCTGAACAGAAGTGATGGAACCGTTCTTTGTGGAAGTGATCCTCTCTTCCAACTCACCCAGGTCAGTAGCCAGAGTAGGTTGATATCCAACAGCAGAGGGCATTCTTCCCAGCAAAGCGGAGACTTCTGACCCAGCTTGGGTAAAACGAAATATATTATCTATAAACAAGAGAACATCAAGTCCCTCTTCGTCTCTGAAGTACTCAGCAGCAGTCAAGGCAGAAAGGCCGACCCGTGCCCTTGCTCCCGGTGTCTCTGTCATCTGGCCGTAGACAAGGGTCGTCTTATCTATAACTTTGGATTCTTTCATCTCCAGCCAGAGATCATTTCCCTCCCTTGTCCGTTCTCCGACTCCGCCAAACACAGAAAAACCACCATGCTGCTTTGCAATATTATTGATTAATTCCATAATAATAACAGTCTTTCCAACTCCTGCGCCTCCAAACAGACCTACTTTTCCACCCCGTGGATAGGGCTCCAGCAAATCAAGAACTTTTATTCCCGTTTCAAAAGGGACAACAGATGTGTCCTGTTCAATTAAGTCTGGAGCAGGTCTGTGGATAGGATATCTCTTTTTTGTTACAATCGGCCCCATCTCATCCACAGGCTCACCTATTACATTGATCACTCTCCCTAGAGTCTCCTGTCCCACAGGCATGGTGATCTGATTCCCTCTATAAAAAGCCTCCTTACCTCTCATTAACCCATCGGTGGTACCCATTGATATACATCGTACTGTATTATCCCCTATGTGTTGGGCAACCTCCACGATAAGATTGTTCTCTTTGTCATTTATTGCGGGGTTGGTCAACTCTAAGGCTCCAAAAATAGGCGGTAGAGTATCCTCGCTGAACCTTATATCAAGTACCGGCCCAATAACCTGTACAACCGTTCCCTTTACTTCCATCTCTTTTTTCTCCTCCTTGCAGCTTATTTTAGTGCTTCAGATCCACCTACTATATCTAACATCTCTTTTGTAATTGCGGCCTGTCTCGCCTTATTAAACGACAATGTGAGACTGTCGATCAGCTCACCCGCATTTTTTGTTGCTGCCTCCATTGCCATCATTCTTGCGGCATGTTCGCTGGCAACAGACTCAAGCAACGCTTTGAAAATCTGAATTTCAACATATCTTGGAAGAATTTCTCTGAGTATTCTCTCTTCTTCAGGCTCATATATATAATCAACGACTGATTCTTCAGGACTGACTTTCATCTGTTCAATAGGAAGAAGAGAGTCGACAGTCACGACCTGTCTCATCGTGGAGACAAACTTCGTATACACAACAGAAACCTTGTCAATCTCTTTATTCGTGTAGCCTTCTACAATATCATCTCTAATATCGGTCGCAAGAATGAATTCTAAGTTATTCAGAACATCTATATATTCCTTATGAACGAATTCCTTCTTCTTTTTATAGGAATCTCTTGCCTTAATACCGACCAACACAACTGATGTCTCGATTGATCCTTCCCTGTTTTCTCGAATAATTCTTTCGGTTCTGGAGAGAATATTATTATTAAATGCACCACAAAGCCCTCTTTCTGACGAGATGACGATCACCCTCTCATGTTTTATTTCTCTTCTCTCCAGAAGTGGGTGTGACTCCTCACTAACTCTCAGTGAAAGACTCTCCAACACTTCCATCATCTTTTCAGCATATGGTCTGGCTTTTAGCGCATTATCCTGTGCTCTTCTCAATTTTGCGGCTGCAACCATCTGCATCGCTCTGGTTATTGTCTGTGTATTCTTTACACTGCTTATCCTTCTTTGGATGTCTCTTAATGTGGCCATGTCAACTCAACCTTTCACGCCTTGAATATGCCTTTGAATTCATTTAAAGCTTTTTCCAGTTTCGGACTGATCTCAGAAGTTATCTCTTTTTTCTCTCGAATCTCATTTAAAGTATCTTTATGCTTTTCTTCCATGAATCTCATGAGTTCTTCTTCATATCTTCCAAGAATCTGTTCTCCATATTCATCAACAAAGCCATTTGTGCCAGCGTAAATGATTACTATCTGTTTTTCAACAGGTATTGGTTTATATTGACCCTGTTTTAAAAGTTCTGTCAACCTGCTTCCTCTTGCCAACTGAGCTTGGGTGGCTTTGTCAAGATCACTTCCAAACTGGGCAAAAGAAGCCAACTCCCTATATTGAGCCAAATCCAACCGAAGGCTTCCCGCTACTTGTTTCATTGCTTTATTTTGTGCATTACCACCAACCCTCGAAACAGAGAGTCCCACATTAATTGCTGGTCTAATCCCTGCATAAAAGAGATCGGGCTCCAAATAAATCTGCCCGTCGGTAATGGATATTACATTAGTTGGTATATACGCAGAAACGTCCCCTGCCTGTGTCTCAATAATAGGAAGGGCTGTTAATGAACCGGCCCCTAGTTTTTCATTCATCTTTGCCGCACGCTCAAGAAGTCTTGAGTGTAAATAGAAGATGTCACCAGGATACGCCTCTCTCCCTGGAGGTCGTCTCAAAAGAAGTGACAACTGTCTATACGCAACGGCATGCTTCGAGAGATCATCATAAATTACAAGAGAGTGTTTTCCGTTGTCTCTGAAATACTCTCCCATGGAACAACCGGAATAAGGAGCTATAAATTGTAATGGCGCAGGGTCAGATGCAGCAGCTGAGACAACAGTAGTATACTCCATTGCCCCAAATTTCTCTAGGGTATCTATTACTCTGGCTACGGTTGATTTCTTCTGTCCTATAGCCACATAAATACAGAACACGTCCGTTTCTTTTTGGTTTATTATGGTATCAATTACAACGGCTGTCTTTCCTGTTTGCCTGTCTCCTATTATTAATTCCCTTTGCCCCCTGCCGATTGGTATCATTGAGTCAATTGCCTTAAGACCTGTCTGCAAAGGTTCCTTAACCGGCATTCTGGCAACTACACCCGGTGCTGTCTGTTCAATTGGCCTATACTCCTTTGCTTCAATTGAACCTTTACCATCAAGGGGCTCACCAATAGCACTCACTACCCTTCCAACGAGCCCTTCTCCTACAGGCACCTCGGTTATTCTATTTGTTCTTTTTACGGTATCTCCCTCTTTAATATGTACATCTTCACCAAGAACGGCAACACCAACATTGTCTTCTTCAAGGTTCAGAACCATGCCGAATATTTCACCGGGGAACTCTATCAATTCTCCCGACATTGCATTTTCTAATCCATAGACTCTGGCAATACCATCTCCTACAGAGAGAATAGTTCCAGTCTCACTTACGTCTACCTCTTTTGTATATTCCTTAATTTGTTTCTTTATTATTTCACTTATCTCTTCAGCTCTGATTTGCATTTATACTTCTTCCCCCCTTATCATCGATCTTTTTAAGCGCTCTAGATGCGATTTAATGCTTCCATCGTAAACGACATGCCCTAACTTTGTAATTGCACCTCCAATAATCGACGGATCTTCTTCTATTTCTATAACAACTTCTTTTCCTGTGGAACTCTGAAATGCCTTCTTTAATCTTTCGATTGATTTATTTGGTATTTGCTGAGCAACGGTTACGGTTGCTCTGAGTCTTCCTTCTCTCTTATCAATGATCTCTTCATATGTATTTACAATATGAGGTAAAAACTCTATTCTATTCTTGTCAATCAAAAGGTTTAAGAAATTTTCAATAGTTTCGGATAGTTGAAGTCTTTTTATTATATCCTTCAATATCGCTTTTCTATTCTTCTGTGGATAAACAGAACTGAAAACGACATTTCTTAACTCAATATTTTTTTCTAAAACATCAACTATTTGTTTCAGTTCATTCTCGAAGGTATCACAACGGTTCTCTTCAACACCAATGCTGACTAATGCTTCAGCATATCTTCTCGTAATACTGCTCCCTATCAATTTAACTTTACCACCTTTTCTATGTATTCTGTTATAACCCTGTCATGATCTTTGTCTGTCAATTTATCGCGTATCAAATTCTTTGCAATCTCTATAATTGATTCAGCGTATTCTTTTCTGATAGCCGATATTGCTTTCATTTCCTCTTGTTCAAATGTTCGTATAGCCTGTTGTCTTATTTTTTCAGCTTCTTTCTTTGCGCTTTCTATTATTCTTTCTTTTTCTGCCAATCCCTCATTCTTGAACATCTCAATTAAACGTTCTCTTTCTTTCTCTATATTTTCTATTTTTTTTCTTAATTCCTCAAACCTCCTTTCTGCATTTATCTTCTCTGTATCTGCGTCTTTAATCTCTTTCTCAATCGTTTTGCTTCTGTTTTTAAAAAATTCTTTTATTCTGTTCGCTAAAAGTTTATAAAGAAGTACTGCAAGAATAATAAAATTTACAGCCTTCCAAAATAAACCCCATAACTCACTTTCCATTATTTGACTCTCCTTCCCAAAACCTTTTCAACTATATTACTTGATATTTTATCAACTTGCTTATTCAACTCCAACTTTATCTGTTCAATATCTTTGTAAATTCCTCCCTTCTTTTCCTCTATCTCTTTCTTTGCTTCTTGTGATACTTCCTTTAATAAATTCTTTTCTTCTTCCAGCCCTTCATTCTTTAAATTATCTTTTATCCCGATTGCCTCTACTCTCGCCTTATTCAGTTCCTCCTCATACTCATTTGTTTTGTTTTTTATCTCTTTTTCAATCTCCATAACCTTTTGTGTCAATCCTTCAGTCTTTTCAATCCTATCATCAAAAGTTTGTATAATCGGTTTAAACAGAAATTTACTCAAAACCCAAAGAAAAAAAAGAAACATTATGAGTTGAAAAACAAAAGTAACATTAAGATTCAACAACGAGAAGACCCTCCTTTCTATAAATTAACCTTTTTTTCAATTTCTTCTGACAATTCATCTTCTATTACGACTATATTTCCTT
>JAXHSZ010000444.1:0-6242 GCA_034190725.1 Thermodesulfobacteriota bacterium | reverse complement strand
AGCAATGTGAGGTCACACTTGATAAAGTGAAAGTCTCCAAGGAAAAAGTTTTAGGGGAGAGAGACAAAGGATGGGATGTGATTGAGTTTATTATTCAAAGGGCCTCTGTTTTAAAGAGTGCCGAGATGCTGGGAGGAGCTGAAACTGCCCTGGACATAGCAAATGCCTATGCAAAAGAAAGGGTTCAGTTCGATAAACCCATAGGATCCTTTCAGGCAATACAGCATAAATTGGCTGGTATGCTGGTCGATGTGGAAGGGTTACGATATCTCGTTTATGAGGCAGCCTGGCACATCAGTTCCGGCTCACCCTCTCCTTTGCTCAATTCCATGGCGAAGGCCAAGGCAAATGAAGTTTATCAGCAGACTTGTCTTCACAGTGTGAAAGTTCACGGAGCTATCGGATTCACCGAGGAACTGGATCTGAGTCTTTACTTCCTCCGTACCAAGGCGTTGGAGTTTGCATTGGGAGATACGAAATTTCATGGGGAGAGAATAGCAGTTGAAATGGAGAATTACCAGCCGTTATTTGAGAGATAATAAATAATCAGAAGTGTTTTCTGAACTTGTACATGAAAGTACACCCCTAGGGCTGTTGTTCAATCAGTGATGTATTCGAGCGACAGCCCGTTTTTTATCAGGGCCTCGTCATTTTTAGTTTTTTGGCTTTTTTTCAAACACAAGGCAATGTTTCCCGGAGCTGACAAGGACTTCAGCTGAGGGAAGTTGCTTGGTTTTCATGCCAAATCCCTTACATCCATACGGAAAAGAGGGATCCCATGTGATGTAAAAGTGCTTGCAGTTGAAGCAATAAATTCGTCTGCTTTTTTTCATGTAATTCCGTTGCTCAATGTTTCCATAAGGTTCTTGGGAAGCCGTGTGGGCTTTCCTTCTTTATTGATACTGGCAAGCCTGGTCATTCCTGAAGCGAGGAGTTTCCCATCCTCCTTTCTCAAAACCGTATACTCCATCGTAAAACTGGCTCCACTCACTTCTGAAACACTTGTTGTTATTGTAATAACATCATTATACCTTCCGGGAGACTTATAGTCTACTTCCGCTCTGACGACGATAAAGCTTGTCCCCTCACTCATGTAGTCCATGAGGGACAGCCCTCTCTCTCGAATAAATTCCGTCCTCGCTCTCTCGAAATACTTGAGGTAATTTGCATAGTATACCACGCCACCACAATCCGTGTCTTCATAATATATTCGTATCTCCATGGAAAGAATCCCCCTTCTCTTTTGCCTTAGAAAAAGGCTCTTCAACAAATAAATCGTAACAGTATGGCTTTTTGAAAAGAGTCTCATCAACGGCAATCAAATTGTAGTTCATTTCAAAATAGCGTCTTTCCCCTCTTCTTTCTTATCGCTCACTCATACACCCAGACAGATGCATTCATTCCATTTGATCGTCATTGAAGCCGGCTGAACGTTTTTCATGTCATAGCGTTAAATAGGAAAAAAATCAAGGTGAGTTTCAGTAATCTGTGGATAAATTTCTTTGAACGGAAAAGCAAGGTTCGCTAACTTCCCTAATTTGAAAGAAAATATTGTAATGTATTGATATTAATGGATAAATATCGCTGATTAAAGAATAGGCAAACTGGTAAAAATGCCCAATTTTAGGCATGTTAGACACCGTAATTCTCTGGTTATCCACAAGTTATCCACAGTTTCTGGGGAAAAACATGATAGCTATTTGAAAAAAGGAGACTTTTTGGTTTTTTCTTGTGAATATGATGCCCATATTTTACCCGAATTCTCTGTACCATTTCTCTTGAGACCACAACGAAAGAAACACAGGTTGATCGTTTCAATGTTCCCTGTTCAAAGTCCCTTACTTGCTCACAATACACAATGAATTCATTTTGTAACAATTTTCGACTTCCTAGACCTTGCAAAAAATATCTCATTTCTGAATACACATTCAATACAACAGACCATACAAAAAGGCAAGGATTTATGCTGTGATGGATTATGTACCCATTGCTGCTTTTGATTTTTATGAGGGAACCCACTTGAATAGAAACTTGCATGGATTAAGATAAAATCCTCAACCATCTTTTGGTGACAATAACTGACAGACAAAAAATTCCTTTACAAAAGGCCTAAAGGAACCTATTATCTGAGCAAGGGTATCTGGTTCGTTTAATTTGAGACAATCCGGACAATCATTCAATATGCAATGTCTCTTTGAAGGCGTAAACATGGTTAAAAGACTTAAACGACTCGGAAGAGGTTTATGAAAGATCAGAGCAATGGTTGAAGACGGATTGAAGAGATATGTGGTTCCAATCTTCTTTTTATGTTTCATAGTATTGTCCTTTTTGATCTTAAGAGATTATCTGGTATCCCTTGTTGTAGGAGCTTTGATAGCCTATCTCCTGTTTCCTCTGTATGATAGGCTTTCAGAGAAGTTGCGGTCAACAAAATTGGCCGGGATCATACTGAGCTTGATCAGTGTGCTCTTGATCCTTCTTTTTCTTGCCATTTTGATTCCTCCGTTGATTCTTCAAGCAAGACAACTCTATTCAAACGCTGAGCATATAATCACCAGTCAGATAGAAGAACTCAAGAACTGTCCTGATAATGACTCAAATGATTTGAAATGTAGATTGAGCAAGAAAATCTCTGGTTTGATCGATAAAGAGGGTATAAAAGAAAAGTTAGAGAGTGTCACAAAACAGGTTTCACTTTTCCTTGCTAAAAGTCTGACGATCATCATAGGAAGTATAGCGACACTCATAATTTCTGTAGCCATTATACTCTTTTCTGTCTTTTATTTTCTGGAAAATGGTACAGAGATCAAAGATACTGTCATCGACATTCTGCCCATGAAAACCTCTTACAAGAATAAGGTTCTCATGAGAATAGAAGATACGGTGAAGGCAATCGTTGTGGGAAATGTAAGCACTGCATTTCTTCAGGGTTTGGCAGGCGGCCTTATCTTCTTTATTCTTGGTATCCCTTCATCTCTCTTCTGGGGATTTCTTATCTTTATATTCGCGTTTGTGCCTGCTGTGGGTTCGAGTATTATTTGGGTACCCGCTGCAGTGATACTCATCCTTAAAGGCAGCATATTGAAGAGCATTATATTGATCGCTTATTCGATGATTATACTCGGGGCCATAGATAATATTCTGAAGCCGAAGCTCATAAGCGACAGGATCAATCTCTCATCTTTTGTAATATTTCTGGCCGTATTGGGAGGACTGAAGTTCTTCGGTGTGGTGGGATTGCTCTTTGGGCCTTTGATCATCGCACTGTTGTCGACCTTCATCCAGATCTATAGAGAAGAGATCCTTTCCGATACAACCGCTCTGTCTGAATAAGGAATCCAATCATGCAGGTGATCCAATACAAACCCATAGGTGTCATTCATACACCTTTCCATGACACAAAGAATATGCCGATTCAACCGGCAAGCGCAATTGGGATCCAAGGAACAGTGGATGTGGCTCAGGAATACAATGATGGGCTCAAAGATATCGAAGGGTTTTCACATATCTTTCTCATTTATCATTTTCACCTGTCCAAAGGGTATTCTTTGACGGTCAAACCGTTTTTGGATGACCATGTACGTGGGGTCTTTTCCACTCGTGCACCGAAAAGACCGAATCAAATCGGCATCTCCGTAGTGCGTTTGGACAGAATTGAGGGATCTACTCTCTTTGTTTTCAATGTGGACATGGTTGACGGGACCCCGCTTTTGGACATCAAACCTTTTGTGCCCGATTTTGATAGTAGAACGGACATACGTATTGGATGGTTAACGGGAAAGGTGGAAGAAGTGGCTTTTAAAAAATCCGACAGCCGCTTTGGGTCCGTGAAGGAATAACTGTTGCATATGGGATCAGATTGAGGACAGATTTATTCGATGTAAAAACCCAAAACCGGAAGGACAGTCGTACCTTTTTCTCTCCTCCTTTGTTCAAGAGAGTGGGATGAGCAGACCATCTTAGGACATTTGGTTTCACTTTGCCGCCCCCAAATCTAATATAAGCAGATTGGTTGAATAGTCGTTTGTTTCTTTTATTAATACACTATGAAAGAAGGAGGGTTACTGTTATGAAAAGATTCGTGAAAATCTCATTCGTAATGGCAATTTGTTTTATTGTGGCAATCATTGCCGGGAGAGTGAAAGCGGCCGAGACAGAAGGTGAGTTACATCTCAGTATATCTGAAGCGGTTCTTGCGACAGGTGTTGAAGACCGGGTACCCATAAGTGCAGGGGATACTTTTGAAGAGGGATCGAGGGTATACTTCTTTACTTGGGTTGCCGGCGGCAAAGTCGGGGATCATATAACCCATGTCTGGATTCGTGAGGAGGTTGAGAAATTCAGGATCAATCTCGATATCGGCGGGCCATCATGGCGGACCTGGTCATACAAGACAATGCATCCTGGATCTGTTGGAAACTGGGAGGTTGAAGCGAGAGATGAAGAGGGGAACGTCCTTGAAACTCTGAGCTTCGAATGTACTCCAAGGGCACCACAATAGAGTATCAATTATAGAATTCATTCTACAACCGGCAGTTTTTATTTTCCATTCGACAGGTTGAAGACTTCGCCTTTCAAATGAAAAGCTTTGGCAAGTGACTCCATACCGGTGTAAAAGAAGTCAGAATTCAGGAGTCAGGAGCCAGAATAGTTTTACCATTTTGTTCATTCATGCCGATGATAGCCAGAATAATAATGCGCGTATGATGAAGGTCCTTTCCCATACTCATTGATAGATAGAGTGCGCACATTATTCTGTCTCATGACTTCTGAATCTTCAAAGATGTAAACCTGCTGATCAATATTTAAAAAGGAGGTCACACAACAAGGTGAAAGACAAACTTTTCCTAATAATTGCATGGTCTGTTACCATTCTCTTTATGAATAGCGTTTCAAGTCACGCCAAAGAGGTTAGAGGAGTCACTGATGACTCCATCAAGATAGGTGTGAGTATGGATCAAACGGGACCCGCAGCATCCACATTGATTCCCCTTGTCAATGCATTGAAGATTTATATCAGACATGTGAATGAAGGTGGTGGTGTACATGGGAGGACAATACGGGTACTCGTCGAAGATGATCGGTATTCAATCCCTGCAGCCATTGCAGCTCTCAAGAAATTGGTTTACAGGGACAGGGTATTTGCTCTGATAGGCCCCAGTTCTGGGAGCTTTGTCAATATCTTATGGAAAAAGCTTCAAAAAGACAAGCTGCCGACAATCGTTGCACCATCCATTGAAGTGGCTGTTCAACCTTTTAAGAAGTATTTGTTTATATGTACGGACACATATAAAGGTCAGATAAGGACCCTTGTTGACTATATGATCAAGGACCACAAACTGAAGACATCGAGGATAGGTATTGTCTACCCTGATACTGAAACCGGTAAAATCGACCTGAGAGCAGCACTCCCCAAGTTGAAAGAATACGGTATAGAACCTGTGACAAAGGAGATCCTCATGGCGGGCGCCCTTGATGCAAGTTCCCAGGTGATGAATCTGACAAGGCACAAGGTCAATTGTGTACTCAATATCGGAACCATTCCCGCAACAACGGTTACCCTTTTAAGGGAACTCCGGAAGTTCGGTAAAAAGGTGCCCGTCTTTAACAGCTACGCTGCAATGCTTGGAGAGGAGCTCAATCAAATGGGTCAGATAGCAAAACAAGCCTATATCGTGCATGCGATCTCTCCCTGGTATGGTGAAGGTTCAGGAGTTGCACAGATGAGAGAAATCACCTTGAAATATCACCCTGGAACGGAAAAGCCGTATCGAGGTACATCATACACAGGGGGGTGGATGGTCACCAGTGTTTTTGTGGAAGGGCTGAAGAGAGCTGGCAGAAATCTCGATGAAGATACTTTGATAAGCAGTTTGGAAAGTATAAAGAATTATGATAATGGTGGATTGTGCAGTCCCATAAGCTTCAGTTCCACGAGCCACAAAGGCGGGAATGCAGCAAAGATTTTCAAAGCAGACCCAAAGGCTGGGAAATATGTTGCCCTCACAGGATGGAGGAAATCAGATTGAACTGTATAGAGTTTATCTCTATGAAGGGTTTGCACAGAAACAACACAGTATTTTACGCAATCCCTCATGTTCATTTTAGGTCGTAATATTTTAGCAAATGACCCTGGCGCTTTGCTTCAGGGTTATACTAGAAAGAAACTTGCTTTTCACTTCAAGTTTCTTTGGAGCTTTTTGAAAAGAGTCGCTTATAAAATTTTATTTAATAAAGATAAA
>JAXHSZ010000443.1:0-5211 GCA_034190725.1 Thermodesulfobacteriota bacterium | reverse complement strand
GAATTCTATGCAATCGTAGAATCGCCAAAGGGAGGTGTTTTTGTGCTCAGATCCTCAGATTTGCAGCAAATTTTTTCTCACACCTCAACACTGGAGAAGATTCAGAATATAAAGCAGCAACACCCGGATATGGAGCACAGGCAGTTCTTGCTGCAGTTGAAGGAAGAAGATGAGAGGAATAAAAGGGAGGTCAGGAAGTCTGAAGAGACAAATGAAACGGAAATAAGGGATGAGGAGAGGGACAAGAGGGGAAGAAAGGATCAGAAGAGAGCAAAATCTTCTGAAGAAGATGATACGAATCATGAGTTGAAAGAGAAACCTCCTGAGATTGGTCAGGGCAGGATCGTTGATATAGTTGTTTGAGAGGTAAGGATTTTTTCTGAATTTTTCATGACAAGACCCTTCGTTTATTTCAAAAGGATTCTTCCCATAATGGGATTACAAAAAAGGGGTTTTCATGTGTCTCTAATGTTGTAATGAGAGGGATACAGGAAAACCCCTCTTTTCTTTTTTTGGATCGTACAGGTTGAGCATGTCAGATATTCAAATGGGATTTTGGGTTTTTCTGCAGATAGCTATAGATATTGTTCTCCTGGTCATTGTCTGTCTCTATGTGGTGAGAGAGAAAAAAAGAAGGTTTATGTACTCTCCTGAAGAGATCGATGAAGAACGATTGAAAGCCCTTTCCGACTCAATACAACAGATGATAAAGGAAAGTAAAAGAGTTTTACATGAGATACAGGAGAGTATCAATAAACAAAAGGACTCATTGAATAAGATCATCGAGAAGCTGGACAGGAAAAAAGAAGAGATGGATCGTTCAATGGAAGAGGCTGAGAAGTTCCTCCAAGGATTAAAAAGAATAACCGATAGAGATGTTGTTACAGCCGATGAAGAACAAGACAAATACCAACAGGTTTTAAGTTTGTCTCAAAGAGGATTGAGCATCGACGAGATTGGGAAGAGGGTAGAATTACCTCGGGGAGAAGTGGAACTTATTCTTGATCTGAAAAAGGAATAAAACTTTCCGGCCCGTACTGTTAGAACAGTTCACCGTTTACTGAAACATTGCCTGACCGCCAGGTTGAACATTTCCGTGGGACAGGCTTGAGCCCTGTCCCACAATGATTTTTAGGTATTTGTATTGAATTCTATAGGAGAGTTGACAAGAAACAGTATCAAGCTTTCTCTTTCACGCGATCAGGGAAGAGATTTTGTGCCCAAACTGTATCTCGATGAGATACTCAAGGCACGCGTTGTCAGATCTTTTGGTGATAATAGGGCTGTGATTCAATTAAAAGGTTCAGAAATCTTGGCAGAGACCGGAACTCCTTTGCCCAAGGGGAGTACTTTTAACGTTAGAGTAGAACAGTTACAACCCAGGGTCATACTCAATCCCCTTCCGGAGCAAGCCTGCGCCGCTGATAAGCCTACAGCTCTTTTAAAGTCGTATTTGCCCAACCAAACTCCCCTGGGGGATATTATACAGAGACTACAAGGGATTCTTGCTGAGAAATGGTTGGCTCAAGATGTCGGTTTTGACAAGGCAATACACGCAAAACTGGAAATGATTCTTTCAAACATTGTTTTCAATGACAAAAAGATGTTTCAGTCTTCATTCCTATTGAACCTGATCACCCAATCTGGATTAGTCTATGAAAGTAAAATTAAACGTCTTCTCTCAAAAAGTCAATCAATGAAATCTTTTGGTGGTGTACTAGACACTGATCTCAAAGGAATGCTCATGAAGATCCTGGAAGGCATCCAATTACGTGAGGGCACAGGAAATTCTGTCCTTACCATGCAAGGATTTTCCAAAGAGAATGTTGGATATCTCCATAAGCTCTTGCAAGAATTGGTTGATAATATTGAATTGAATCAGATTACCAATTGTGTGACAAAAGATGAAGGAAATTATGTTTATCTTCAAATACCTCTAGCATTTCAGGACAGAATCGATAATGCAGACTTTTACCTTTTCTACGGTCCCAAAGGCAAAGAAGCCTGCGATCAGAGAGAAGATTTCAGTTTGGTTTTTCTTTTGAATGTGGAAGAGTTAGGTCACATTCGGGTCGATACCAGTGTAAAGAAGACAGACGTATTCTGTCGATTTACAGTGGAGAACCATGAGGTTGCCGAGTTTATCAATGATCTATTACCACAACTGAGAGACCGATTGTTGTCTTTGGGATATACGGTTGAGGGGATGGATTGCCTAGTGACTCAGGATTCCTCGCATATGGAGATCGGCCCATTGGAAAATCTCATGACCGATTCTGTGAGATTTGTAGATGTAAAAGTGTAAATAATGCATGAACAGAGAGAAATGAACGAAAAAGAGAGACAACCCTTAAAGAAGGTAGTTGCTTTAAAATACGATCCCCCTCAAGATGTTGCTCCTAAAGTCACTGCCAAGGGCAAAGGTGTTGTTGCAGAAAAGATCATTGAGATTGCAAAAAAGCACGATATTCCGATAAAAAATGATCCCGAGCTTGTGAATATCCTCTCGATGCTCGATATTGATGAGGAAATCCCCCCGTCCGTATACAAGGTCGTAGCCGAAATTTTAGCGTTTGTCTATTCTCTGAAAGGAAGATGGAAAGAGAGAGGACGCAAGTAGGGATCTGTTATGAATTAATTGTTTAATAACAAACTCTAAGTCTGTCTTATGCCGGGCAGAAAATACCTACCTTGGTCAAATCTTTCCCAGCCTTTCACATTGAACCTTCCAGAGTGAACCATTTCATTTCAATATTTTTTTGCATTGAAAGTTCTTTTTATTCGGCAAAATCCCTATTCACTTTGACATTAACATGCATGAGGATTTTCTTTCCTGGAATTGGCATATCTTTTGCTAGATATGGTACATAATCGACGTGAAGTGAAATTGCCAGATCACATTTTCAGGGAGGTTGCAATTTGAATTCAGGTGTTTATATCCCGTTATCAGGAGCTTTGGTTCAAGAGAAGAGACTTGAGGTCCTTGCCAACAACCTGGCCAATGTCAATACAGCTGGTTTCAAGAAGGACAGACCCGCATTTGAGAATGTTTTACTGGAGTCCATGGAGCCTGTGCCGGACGGTGAGTTGTTGAAACTGATATCCTATGATCCGCTTTCTCTTTCTATCTACGATATAAATAGAACCTTGCCGTCATTCGATGGTATAAGAACAGATTTTTCCGAGGGTATTTTCAAAGAAACAGGAAATCCCCTGGACTTGGCATTGGCAGGCGACGGTTTCTTCTGCGTCGTAACCCCCCAAGGGATAATGTACACACGGAATGGGAGTTTTACACTCGATTCACAGGGAGTATTGGTCACCCAAGAAGGATTGCCGGTCTTAGGTGAGAACAGTGGGGAGATCACAATAACAGGTGGGGGAGATGTCACCATAAGAACTGATGGAACTATTAAGGTCGATGGAATAGAGGTGGATAGACTGAGAATCGTTGATTTTGAAAAGCCCTATCCTCTGGAAAAGATGGGGAATTCCATGTTCAGTTGTACAGAACCTCTGGGGGAGGAAAAAGAAGTCATTGATGCGAAAGTCAAACAGGGGTTTATTGAGCATTCAAATGTAAATGTTATGAGAGAAATGGCCATGATGATAGAACTCAACAGGACATATGAATCATATCAAAAGGTGATTCACACGGTTTATGACACTACTATACACAAAGCAGTCAATGAGGTCGGGAGATTGACTTAGCGTTGCAAAGGAGGGATTCTTATGATACGTGCTATATGGATAGCGGCTTCGGGGATGGAGGCCCAGCAGTTGAATGTCGATGTTATCTCAAATAACTTGGCAAATGTCAACACAACAGGTTTTAAGAGAAGTCGAGCTGATTTTCAGGACTTATTATACCAGAACTTCAGGACTGCCGGAACAGCATCATCGAGCAGTACGCAGGTTCCTACTGGTATGCAGTTGGGACAGGGAACGAGACCTGTGGCGATCCAGAAGATTTTCATTCAGGGTGACTACCAACAAACACAGAATGAGCTGGATGTAGCCATAGATGGGAAGGGATTCTTTCAAGTACTTCAGCCAAATGGAGATGTGGCCTATACACGGTCAGGTGCTTTTAAACTAGACAGTGAGGGACGTGTCGTCACATCTGATGGTTATTTATTGGAACCGGAGATCACCATACCCTCGGATACGCTGAATATAGCTGTGGGGAGCGACGGGACTGTATCGGTCCTTCAGTCTGGACAGACCGAGTCTGCAGAGGTAGGCACCATTGAGCTGGCCATGTTTGCAAATCCCGCCGGATTGAACAGCATAGGAAGAAGCCTCTATGTGCCGACATCTGCTTCCGGAGAAGCTACGACGGGCACACCCGGGTCGAGTGGATTTGGAACCATCAGTCAGGGTTATTTAGAACTGTCCAATGTAAGTGTTGTGGAAGAGATGGTAAATATGATCATTGGGCAGAGGGCCTATGAAGTCAATTCCAAGGCAATACAGACTGCGGATGGGATGCTCCAAATGGCAAATAACGTATCTCGGTAGATAGGAGTAGTGTTAATGAAACCGTCTTTTTATAATTTAAAGGGTGTTCATTCTGGAATTGCAGGGGCCTTTCTCATTACAATTATTCTCATTGTGCAAGCATCTCATTCAATGGCGGGAATAACCACTGTAACGATTCACAAGAGATCAACGGTTATTCAAGAGAAGATTCTTTTAGGCAAAATTTCAAAGATACAGGGAGAAGACAAATATCTCAATCAAAAGCTGTCATCCATCGTAATAGGACGTGCTCCGCAGCCAAATAAGTTTCGCTATATTAATGGAAAGTATATACAAATACGTCTCAAACAGAATAAGATAGATCTTTCCCAGGTTCACATCAGCTATCCGGAAAAGATAGAGGTATACAGAGATTACAAAAGAGTCTCAAAAGATGAGATAAAAAGGATCATGCTTGCGTATATCAATAAAAACATTCCATGGGACAAGGATTCTGTCAGGATCAAAGTGATCAATATTTCATCTGATTTGATCCTTCCCAAAGGGAATGTTGCCTATCATGTAACCCCTTTGAAACACTGGAATTATATGGGTAGAGGATCAATTCCTATTGTCTTCAAAGTGAATAACACATTTGAAAAGAAAACGTGGGTGACTGTAGAGGTAGATGTTTTTGGCGATGTTGTCATCTCTCCAAAACATCTCGGGAAATCCACAATCATGTCCAAA
>JAXHSZ010000442.1:0-5585 GCA_034190725.1 Thermodesulfobacteriota bacterium | reverse complement strand
CTCATGGTCTTTCATCTGTTCAAGTAATTTCAAAGAATCCGTAATCCTGGACTTCTTTGAAGATGTATCGAGGGAATCAAAACCAGTAAAGTTTCTTGATAATCTCTTAAAAAGAGCTGAATCATCATTATCTAAGGACAGTGACAATGCCTGACCTACAAGATTCATGAGAGGAACTTCCAAACCTTTCACAACATCGAGATTGGCAAAGGAGTTCTTTGAAACGTAATCCAGCGGTCTGTATAAAGCTGTTATAATATCGTGAAGTTCCTTCATGAGAAATCCATACATCTTTTCAAAACACACGTAATTTCAAGTTTTTACATATTAGAAATCAGCATATTTCTTATCAAAATAATTCAGGCTTGACAAGAAAAAAGGTTTGACTTTTTTATGGAGAGAAGCTAACATCTTTTAAGCTTATATTTACAGAGTTTCCATTGAGTCGATTATAACCTCAATAGAGTGATTCTTACCGTCACAAGAGATTGTTGGTTGCTGCATATGGGGTAAAAAACGATTCCGAACGGATGAAAGAGAAGCGACCCCTTCAGTGAGTTCGGATCAAAATGTTTTTTGCTTCAGATTCAGTAAGATACAGCCTTACAGCAGGAACGAATTGCTCAATTTAGGTATGAGTTAGTCGGGTAATTACACCCGGCTTTTGTTCTTTTATAATCATCCAAAACCTAAAGAATCTTGCCTATTTGTCCGAAACATTGCCATGGAACCTCGAGAGGAGTGGAAATTAGTGGAGAAGAAGACGTATAAGGATGCGGGAGTGGACTTGGATTTAGGCAACAAGTTTATAACAAAGATAAAACCTTTGGCAGAATCAACATTCAGACCTGAGGTTATCACAGAAATAGGTGGGTTTGGCGGTCTATTTTCATTAAATATTGAAAAGTATAAAAGACCTATTCTTGTGTCAACCACTGATGGAGTGGGCACCAAACTCAAGATTGCAATGATGATGGACAAGCATGACACCATCGGCATTGATCTGGTGGCCATGTGTGTAAATGACCTAGTAACTTCCGGTGCTGAACCCTTGTTCTTCTTGGACTATATTTCAACCAGTACACTGCAATTGGAAAAAGCCGAACAGATCATAAAGGGGATCATAGAGGGATGCAAAGAGGCAAACTGCTCATTGATCGGTGGAGAGACGGCTGAAATGCCGTCCTTCTATAAAGAAGGAGAATATGACCTTGCAGGCTTTGCGGTTGGGGTTGTTGACAATGATAAGATAATCGACGATTCAACCATCACTGTTGGAGACAAACTTGTGGGTATTTCTTCAAGTGGATTACACAGCAATGGGTATTCATTAGTAAGGAAGATTCTATTTGAGGATCTCCATATGAATATCAATGACAAAGTAGAAGAGCTTGAAACATTCCTGGGAGAAGAACTGATTAAACCCACTAAAATATATGCAAAAACTATACTCACACTGACGCGGGATTTTGAGATCCGGGGTATTTCTCACATTACAGGGGGGGGGTTCATTGACAATATCCCTCGTATACTGCCGAAAGGCTGTCAAGCTGTTGTCCAAAAAGACTCTTGGAAAATACCTCCAATATTCAGGCTTATCAGAGAAAAAGGAAATATCAATGAATACGAAATGTTGAGAACCTTTAATAATGGTATTGGAATGGTGGTGGTGGTATCTTCTAAAGATGTTGATGATGTCCTCATAAGACTGAAAGGCCTGGAAGAGGAAGCTTTTGTCATTGGTGAGGTCGGCCCAAGAAAGAGAGGAGAAAAATCAATTCGATTCGATGAGAAAGTGGACAATTGAAATGTCTGTAGATTTTCATATATATTTCAATCAATGCGACCTGTGCGGTTGTGCAGAATTGTGGCAAAATGCCGGCTATTTGGCTGACCGTACATGTTGAATCATTTTAGTGCTATTACAGAGAAAGCTTTCAGTGAACTTCAACGACGATCAAACTTTGAGGGGTACAATTGTCCGACCGTCTGAGTAAGCTGAGTTTCTGATTCGTGAGGTTTAAAATGGCAAGAGTATGCGAAATATGCGGAAAGGGGCCATTGGTTGGTAACAATGTCAGCCATGCCAACAATAAGACAAGAAGGAGATGGAATCCGAATATTCAAAAGGTCAGAACCGTAAGAAACGGGTCTGTTCAAAGGATAAATGTCTGCACCAGGTGTATCCGGTCTGAACTGATTAGCAAGATTTAGCACTTCATGTTCTCAGACGTTCAACATGTATGACACCTTTGACTTTTTTTAGAGAGTTTATGATATTTTGAAGGTGGTTGAGATCACTCACTTCAACCTCAAAAACATTAACTGCCTTCTCATCATCAGTAGTGCGCACCTCTGCATTGGTGATATTCGCCTCAGATGAGGCGATGGAAGAGCTCATGGCAGCAAGTAATCCCTTCTTGTTGTCACAGATGACCCTGATTCTCACCAGATGTGTCGCCTCATCGTCTAAATCCCATTCCATCTCGATTAATCTCTCAGGTTCACCCTGAAGGACAGTTGGGCAATCAAGAGTATGGACCGTAACTCCTCTTCCCCGGGTAATATATCCAACGATACCGTCACCCGGCAGGGGACTGCAGCATTTCCCAAAGCGAATCATCGCGTCTTCAATGCCTCGTATCCTGACACCACTTCTCTCCTTCTTTTCCGCTTTCCTCTTGACTCTTTCTAATACAGATTCATCTTCAGACTCTTTGTCAAGTCTATCCTGGGGCACAAGTCTGTTTATGATCTGTTTTACTGAAAGCTTCCCATACCCAATTCCCGCAAGTAAATCGTCCACATCCACCAGGCTAAATTCGCTTGCCACCTCTTTCAGCTCACCTGACTTTACAAGTTTCGAAAAGTTGAGTCTGTACTTTTTAAATTCCTTCTCACAGATCTCCAATCCCAGTGAAATACTGCGATTGCGTTCGTTTGTTTTGACCCATTGGCGGATCTTCGCCTTTGCCCGAGGTGTCTTTACAATATTCAGCCAATCTTTACTGGGGTGTTGATTGGATGAGGTCAATATCTCTATTGTATCACCATTTTCCATCTGATATCTCAGTGGAACAATTCTCCCATTCACTTTGGCTCCAGTACATTGATGTCCCACATCGGTGTGAATACTGTAGGCAAAATCCAATGGGGTGGCACCTCTGGGGAATTCCTTGACTTCTCCTTTGGGAGTGAACACATATACCTCTTCAGGGAACAAATCCACTCTGACCGACTCCAAAAACTCTCTTGGGTCTTTCAAATCCTGCTGCCATTCCAAAAGCTGTCTCAACCAGGCAAACTCTCTATCGGTCTTGTCTCCAATATCTTTCTCTTCTTTATATCTCCAATGGGCGGCTATTCCCTCATCTGCTATCTGGTGCATATCTTGGGTACGAATCTGTATCTCTACCCGCTCCCCATAAGGTCCGATAACCGTCGTGTGAAGAGACTGGTACATATTGGCTTTTGGCATGGCAATATAGTCTTTGAATCGACCGGGAACCGGGGTCCACAAGGAGTGAATCATCCCAAGGGTTTCATAACATTCTTTGATATTGCCAAGGATGATCCTGAATGCAGTCAGATCATACACCTGATCAAAATCTATATTCTGCCTCTTCATCTTCTGATATATGCTGTAAATATGTTTTGGCCTTCCCTCAACTCGGTCTTTCAGATTATTTTCCATCAATTTTTGTAATATAATTGATTTTACCTCTTCTATATATACACTTCTCTCTTCCTGCTTCTTTTGCACTTTAGAAACAATATCTTTGTATATGTCAGGGTCCATAAACTCAAATGAGAGGTCCTCAAGTTCTGTCTTTATCCAGCCTATCCCCAACCTGTTCGCTATCGGGGCATATATATCAATTGTCTCCTGAGCAATCTCCTTTTGCTTTTCCAGTGAGTGATACTGTAATGTTCGCATGTTATGAAGTCTGTCGGCAAGTTTTAAGAGTATCACCCGTATATCTTTTGCCATGGCAATCAGCATCTTTCGAAAATTCTCAGCCTGCCGTTCCTCATGGGTACCGAATGTAAGCTGCCCGATTTTTGTGACTCCATCTATTAAAAAATGTATCTCTATGCCAAATTCTTTCTCTATTTCTTCCAATGTGGTATATGTGTCTTCCACGGCATCATGGAGTAATCCCGTTGCAATTGTTTGAACATCTAACTTTAAATCTGCAAGGATACCAGCAACTTCAAGAGGATGAATAAGATACGGCTCCCCGGAGAGACGAACCTGACCTTGATGGATCTTTGCTGAGAACACATAGGCTTTCTCAATCAGACCTGTGTCTGCATCAGGATTGTAAGCATGGATTTTGTCTATAATGTCATTGAGCCGTATCATCTTTTAAAGTATCATTTTATCAAATGACCCTGATGCTTTGCTTCAGGGTCATTTGCTGATTCGTCACCTTTTTTTAAAAAAGGTGACGAATCACAGGTTTCTGGTTTGAGAAAGATTTCCCCAACTCCCTTTCAGAAAGAAAAATAATTCCCAACCAAAGAGTCAGGGAAACGGAACAAAAAAGCCAGGCATGAAAAAATACCCAGCTTTTTGCATATTGGAATTCTCAGTTCCTCATACTTGATTTCCAACACTCTCCTCAGTTTCCATGACCACATGAATCGCTGTCTCTTCAGAGTTTTCTACCTTCTCAAAGACAGTGGCACATGTCTCTCCAAAAAGTACTGCCAAGAACAGATAAACATAGAACATGCCTATTGCAAAGACAAGATATCTGCCTGTCGGCACCCAGAGCAAAAGTCCGGCGAGTATGACAATGCCGATGCCGACAAGGTAGGAAACCAGATAATCACTCTGAATTTCTTTAATCTTATCAAAAATGACTCCAAATCGAAAGGCATTTCCTATCTGCTCCCCTTCACATATATAGTTTGCGATGGCCATGGGCAAGAAAAACAGAGAGAACAAGCCGCTCCCAAAACCCATAATACAAAGAAGACCTCCCAAAAAGCTGGCAAGCCATCCTTTCATGACCAAATGGACACCAAGAACAGTACAAAAAGCAGGAAGGAAACTATAGCACAGACAGATTATGGAGACGATCAATCCCTTGATAAAAAGATCATCCCAATTTTTCCATTCCGGCATGCACGCCTCTTCCTTCTTCAGGGAACTTCTGTACACCTGATAGGCATAACCTACCGAGAAAAAATGTATAAAGGGGACAATGTTCAGTACCCCCCCAACTATGAGTTTTTGTACCCATTGACGGTCGTGAAATGGAAATCGGATAACCTTTTCGATATCAGTCATAAACAAGCCCTCCATCCATTCTTTTCTCCCTGTGCGGTTGAGCTGGGTTATCTGAAACACCAATAAACCGTGAACATGACACACTGCACAGATCGTTTTTTAAATAAAGTTGAGTGACCCTTTTTAAAAAGCTGCTGAATTATTTGAGCTGTATGAAATAAAAGTTATAAGCAAGCTTCAACGGCGGTCAAATTTTAATGCGCGTATTGTCTGAACATCCAAGTGAGCGTTAAGAAAGAAGAAGGAGAAAGATGCGAGTTTTACACGGATTAAAATTTGACCGCCG
>JAXHSZ010000441.1:0-4069 GCA_034190725.1 Thermodesulfobacteriota bacterium | reverse complement strand
GTGCAAGGATTTTGTCGGTGAGGCCGTTGGGAAGGTATTTCTGTATCTTTTCGAGTTTTTCGTCAAAGGAGAGGTCTTGGGGGGGTTGTGCAGATGGAGAGCTTAAGCTGTTGCCGCATTCGCCGCAGAATCCATATTGAGGCGGATTATCACTACCACACTGCGGACAAACCTTCTCTAATTTTGCCCCACATTGACCACAAAATTTTTGGGTATCAGGATTTTCGCTCTGACACTTCGGACACTTCATTATAATCCCCTATTGTTATTACTGCAGCGACATTTTTATAAGCTGTTTGAAAGACCTCCTTATGAACATGAGTATTTTTTAATTCATTTTCAGTGAAGCGGACTGCAAAAATATTAAGTATATTGAACGAAATGATACGAATATGAAATAATACGAAATAAAAATGATAGGAACTTGCTTTTTTCAGAGAGAAATGTACGAGAATTGCCATTGTGTGTCAAGGAAAAATTGTCTATAACATGAAGACTAAATAGTGTTTATCTGGAAATGAAATATTTTTGCAAGGTAAAGGAAGGGGAATATTTTACAGCAGGGATACATTGGGTATGTAGGGGCACATTGCAATGTACCCTTACATCTGAGTCTGAGGCAGAGATTGCAAAAAAAGCCATTTCTGGATGGACACTAATTAACAATTCTAAAAATAATTGGTCTGAATTTTGCCTTCTATTTTGTAGAATTTTTGCTTTGTAAAGTTATTTGGCTTTTTCCTGTTTACTTTTTATCTTTTTTGTAATTTAATGTGATTCTCTAGTGATCTTTGGGATGGATCATCATTTTTTTGTTGATTTTATTGATAGGCTGCTATCGTTGCTCCTATAAATAATATATAGTTTATGAATAATGAGAGAGAATACAAGAGTGCCGTTGCGTATACTGCATACATCGGATTTGCACTTAGCCTCACCTGACGATAGTGGCTGTCACAGCCTGGAAGCGGTGATCAATTTAGCCGGCAAGACCAAGGTGGGCCTGGTTATAATAGCCGGTGACCTTTTTGACTATTTTACGGTTGACGACAGTCTGGTCAGCTTTGTCGTAGAGCAGTTGCAGCGTTTGTCGGTCTATGTGGCTATTCTGCCCGGGAACCACGATTGTTTGGCACCGGACTCTGTCTTTGAGAGAACCAGTCTTTGGCAGAACGCGGATAATATCAGGGTGTTCCGGGCACTGCAGGGGGAGACATTCACCTTCCCTGAGTTGGGGGTATCAGTCTGGGGAAAGCCGCTTACCTTCAATCAGGGCTTCGATACTCGGCCGTTGGATGGAGCACCTCAGCTTAAGGGAAATTCACAGTGGCATATCGCTGTGGTTCATGGTTACTATATCCATCCTGAACCTTCGCCTTTTATGGACTCGATTATTACCCGGGAGGAGGTTGTCACCTCGGGCTGGGACTATATCGCCCTGGGACACCTGGTCGACTTTCATTGCGTCTGCGATGAACCGATGAAGGCCTATTACAGTGGCTCACCTTCCCAATCCGGTACGGTGGCTATTGTTGATTTTGCTGATGATACAGGAGTGCAGGTTACCCCGTATTCCTTGTAATGCTCGGAGGACTCTAAGAGGAGAGATTACAAACTGTATACTAAAAATATTCGGACCTTCAGTTTTCAATGTTGATAGCAGGAGTCAAAAGTTTGTGGCTCCGCAACATTTTGTGGTTAAGCTGTCCCAGGAAAGTATGCAACAGAGCTTTCAAAAACAATTTAAGCATTGGAATCCCCTGCCAACTCTTCAAAACCGCCACACCCCTAAACTCAGCTTGAACCGCTTAGTAGCCAGAACCATCTGCAAAATAATCTCATCGAAGCATAAAACCTCAGAGGGAGTTGGATTGTCAAGAATGGAGACGTGATCCCTTTTTCTTTCCGAGCTTAGAAGGCACCGAGTTGACACGCTCTAATTTTTATTTTCAGGGTGTCGCAGGCGGCAGAGACCGCCTTTCGCTTTGCACCAAGCCTATCGGCGATCGTCCAAAGCGCCGCACATGTAACTACTCCATCCTCTGCTGCCCCCTCAATGGCTTTTTTCATCGCATCCGAGACCGAATCGGCCGCCTGGATATCTTTACCGTGGTTCGGTTTCTCGCCATATCCAAACAGACCGAGTTGGCACTTTTTGATCTTGATCTCCAACAGGTCGGTGGTGATACCCACATCTGACATCTCAACCTTGAGTTCCTTCGAGATCTTTTCGGCTGTTCCACAGGCGAGCTCGCTTCCTGGCGATCTCTCACGAATCGTTTCTGCTATTTTTTCGTTGAGAGTTGTGTCTGGCGGATGTTTTGCAGCGTACTTTCCAGAATCTTCATGAGTCATGGTCGTTCGAGCCTCCCCATTGTTTGGTCCATTTTATAAACTATGTGTATCTGGGATCAACCCTTTAATTTGCTAACATTTTTCTAATGTGCCTTATTCGTCCGTGTCGGTTGTGGGTCCCATGAGCATCATCGATTCCTTGCGAAGTAGAGGAACATCGTGTTCGATGATGGCCCACACAAGAGCGTTATCCACAGTTGGATACTCATGGGTCAGCTGGTTCCGGAAGTCCACGATCCTTCGCGCGCGTGTGATGGAATCGAAGGTACTCGGGGCGAAACGGAAAAGGGCCGCCACCGCCTCACCGATGATGATAAACCCCCGTTAGACCGAGGAGCGTACAAGCCGATTTGCTTCGTAGTCCTCAAGTTCTAGACCGTTCACTGCGACGGCGATCGCGTCGCAAGATTCGATGATGTCCGCCAGATAAGCACGCTCATCACGCGGCATAGAGCACCTCTTTCGTCCGTTCGATTTCGCGAGCGATGTAAGGGTTCTTGACCGCTCCTACCATAACAAGGTCAACCCTCATATTAAGCAGAGCCCTGAGTTCCTCAAGCATACCAAAGTAGGCATCAACTCTTGCATACGGCTCCATTGGCACGAACTCCACGAGCAGATCCAGGTCACTCTCATCAGGCCTAAAGTCAGCGTTCAGAGACGAGCCAAAAACGTGTAACCGAGCCACACCGTGTAGCGCACAGGCTTCCGAAATCTGCTTTCGTTTACTCTCGAGAATTCCGATCATAACAAACCTCCTAAAAGATATTTTACATGTGACCGCTGACCGAGTCAATATCATGTAAAGGTCATCAACCTTTGAAACGCGACC
Organism: Thermodesulfobacteriota bacterium; assembly: GCA_034190725.1. Lineage (GTDB taxonomy): Bacteria > Desulfobacterota > UBA8473 > UBA8473 > UBA8473 > JAXHSZ01. The sequence goes on along the minus strand of JAXHSZ010000441.1, from coordinate 882 downwards.
ACTAGAAGATGGGCTAATGCGGCGGTAATGATGAATTCACCGGGTGTGTCAGCAATCCGGTGAAATGAGATGTTCTGTTCCTATGATCTTGGAGCTAAAGAACCGTTTAAATATTTATGAATGATACTTGAAATAAGAGTTTGATATGGAATGCCTTCTTCAATAGCCTTTACCTGAATTTGATGATAATCCTTTTGAGTCAAACGGAGATTGATGCGTTTATCTTTTTTCAGAGTATTCCGGGCTGCTGCCATAGCTTTCTCTCTTTCCTTCTCGCTATATTCAACGGAACGCCATTCATCCTTCTCGATTGATTCCATCAAATCTCTTTCTTCTTCATCAATCGGTTCAAATGCCTTTTTATTTATTTTGTTCATGATTCCCCCTTTAAACCATAATGTTTTGTATATTTGGGGCTCGGAAAGGCCGTTTTAAGAAAAATTTCATTATCTTTTTCTACAAAAGGAACGATAAAAGCATGGTTTTCAATTTCCAGAATATATATTTTTTGATTGGATCGTCCAGGATTTTCCTCGATTCCGAGTATGTGCCCCCATTCGATCAGAAGGGCAATTTCTTCAAAGGAAATTCCCCGTTTAGCCTTCAATGTCTCGTTTTTTTCAGGACTCCAATTTAAATATTTCATGGGATAAATATATGCTATTGTCTGCCTATTGTCAATATAGATTTAGTTGGTCAGGTATGGTAAAGGATGCGCCTTTTGGAACTGAACGTATAGGGTTTTATCCTTTGTACCGCTACGTATTTAATTATTGAAGTTTGAGTTGTACAAGTATCTGAGTTTTGAGGAGAAATCGTTTGATAAGGAGCGGGATGATGGATAAAACCCAGTTGGACTGAGCTGCTTTGACTATAGCCTAC
>JAXHSZ010000440.1:0-7614 GCA_034190725.1 Thermodesulfobacteriota bacterium | reverse complement strand
TGCTCTTCCTCCGAATTCGTTTACTGTTTTGAAAATACGCTCATCATCGGTAGCAACTGTAACCGATTGTAAACGGTTAGAGCTTGAAGCTCGTTCATAAACATGTTGGATCATAGGTTTTCCAAAAATATCCGCCAAAGGCTTTCCTAAAAGCCTTGTTGAATGGTATCTCGCAGGGATTATTCCTATAACCTTCATCTCTATCTTTGAAATACTGACACGTATGATAATAAAATTAAAATATCATTGTAAGTGGTGTAACTTCAAGACTAAAATATGTCGGGGGTAGACTCATCCCTCTTATTGCTTTGCTCATGGAGTTCCTCTTGTGAATGGAGTGGAACGTAGCATAAAGCACACTTGAAGTCAAGGTATAGGTTTGGTTTCCGACATTTCAAATGCTATAAAAGTTGTGTGAATGATTTCATATTTGATTTTACACGAATTAAAATCTGATTTCCGCATGTGTCCTTTCAAAAAGCGAGACTGTAACGTCTTTTGATATTGTTATCTATTATAATTTGTGCTATCTGTAATATCAAATGAATATGAAAGGAGGATTCTGTTTCATGGCAAGAGGATTTTCATTGGACAGCAAGGTATCATTAGTGACAGGTGGAGGAAAAGGCATAGGAAGAGCAATCGCTTTAGGTCTGTCAGAGGCAGGGTCAAATGTGGTCATATGCAGTCGGAAGCTTCAGGATCTTGAGAAGGTGTGTAATGAAATACAGAAGATGGGAAAGGAATGCCTTCCTGTGGTTGCAGATGTGACAAAGAATGAAGATATTGAAAATCTGGTAAAAAAGGCTAAGGAGAAATTCGGAAAGATAGATATCTTGATAAATAATGCGGCGACAAGTTATATGAGGTCACTTATGGATCTCCGTGAAGACGGGTGGGATAAGATTTTCAACACAAATGTTAAGGCAGTCTTCCTCCTCAGTAGGGAAGTTGCTAAAGTGATGATGGAACACGGGGGTGGCAGAATTATTAACATAACGACAGTCGGTGCAGAGAAGGCCGAGGGAGGGATGGGTGCTTATGGAACAAGCAAAGCAGCATTGAAGATGCTCACCAAATCAATGGCACTTGAGTGGGCACCCTTAAAGATTAATGTCAATGCAGTAGGCCCGGGTTTGACACGAACCGATTTCAGTAAGCCATTATGGAGTAACCCGGATATAGCAAAGGCAATAGCAAGCGGTATACCACTCGGTCGCATTGCTGAACCGGAAGACATGGTGGGCACCGTCGTTTTTTTGGCATCAGATGCTTCATCATATATCACGGGGCAATCGATTTATGTGAATGGTGGTGTATGGGCTTAAGTGGTCAGTCTGAAATGTGAGATTGCTGAAGAATGTATGCTACAGAGGGGACATTTATTCATTTGTAGACCCTAAGGCTTCAAGTGCCACTTTATAACTGTTCTCCGCATCCCATAAGAGCCAGCCTGTTGTAGCCGCATCTTCAGCTGCTGCAATCTCTTTTAAGATGTAATCTTTTCCAAAATGAGTGATCCCTAAGGGGAAGGCCTGGAGCCAGGGACGGATTTTTACTTCGGTACCCTTTGTTAACTCTGCCATTTTCTTGCAACCATTATATACAAAGTAATAAGGTTCATCGGCAGGGATCGGTTTGTTACCGAAGTAGCTGGAAAAATGGGAAGGATAGAGCATAGGGCTTATTATATCCGTATACCTGGCCAGGTCTTGGATCTTCTGACCTGTAATATTTACATCAATTTCTTTATCCCACACGGAAATTCCATACACATCGATTGATACGAGGACCTTTAATGGCTTCAACTTTTTATAGGCCCTTTTGAGGAAGTCTGTTATAATCTTGCGTTTAGGTGTCTTTGTTTCATCGAACTGATACATAGCGTCATCGGTATCACCCATAGCTGGAAAACGAATATAATCAAACTGAATCTCGTCTACACCAAAAGAGGCCAGTTCCTTTGCAAGATCGAGATTGTATTTTTGAACTTCTCTCATGGAAGGATCCACCCACGCTACTTTCCCTTTGACACGCCAAGGGTTGCCAGTTGATCTTGAACGAACAGCCAGATCCGGCCTTTTTTCTGCAAGAAGTTCGTCATGGAATAATACTATCCTTGCAACCACATGTATATCATTTTTGTGGAGTAAATATACCATCCTGTTCAGATCTCTTATGGAGGTCTTTTCGCTTGCTCCAATCTGTTTGGCAAGCTTTACCTTGCTTTTGTAGAATATTAAACCGGACATGTCTTTGGCGTCAAATACAATTGTATTTCCCCCCAGTCTTTTCAACTCACTTGCCAGACGGATTATCCTCTCAGTACCTGCTGAGATACCGGTAATATAGATTCCTTTCGCTTCAAAATCATTATTTTTTGAGACAGTTTTTGCCACAACATTCCCATTATGAATTACAGGTATCCTGAGTTCTTTTCCAATAGGAAGGAGCGTTTTTTTCAAGGAATTGATTCGTATCAACTCTTTCACCAAACCCGATTGGGTATAAGAGTCTGTGAGCGGTAAGTACTTACTCGCAATGAGGTAGAGGCTTTGTCCTCTTTTTGTTGTGTGGAAGGCCTGACCATTTCGAACTTCTCCACCTGAAGGAAGTAAAGAGAGAGGCTGTGGATGGGCAGATTGGTGTTTTATATTTGCAATAAAAGTCAGGACAATGATTATGAATAGAGAGGTCAATCTTTTTGACTTAAAAATGACTATGGGCCCGGTTTTCAATCTCACCTTCCTCTAAACACAGCACATCTATAAATAACTCTTCTCCAAATTTCTGCATCAAACCCAGATGCAAGGGCTCATGGGAATTTACCCTAACATACCCAATGTATTCCTGAAGTTAAACCTTCGTCATCATTGACCTTGCAAAAAAGATCTCATTACTGGATGAAAACCAGTTTTTGTTAACTCCACCGTAAAGATTTTACTGAATGAAATCAATTGAATAGGGTCTTTTTGATTGCAGTGGAGTTTATTTATGCAAATCCTAGAGCTCCACCAACATGGTTAAGTACGATACTGATAAACTGAATTTCTAGTATTAAAATAGTTTATATAATTCAAACATGTAAAAAGATCAAGGAATAATTACACATTTAGATCGATGATATTTTTTCTTCTTGGCATGGTTGTTGCAATTTTTAGATTACAAGCCATCATAAGGTTGTATGTGTAATTCAGTTGCAGGTTGTAGAAGTCTTTTCAGATAGTTTTCAGATTTTACATAGAAAAAGCAAACGAACCAAGCCATCGCCAATAAAAACAATCTCATTTAACCAAACAGGGAAAAAAGGTTTGGTAGAATTCGAGTGATTCTGTTGTGAGAAAAAGTCAAGTACCCTTGAAAGGATATATTATCTATGACTATGAATATTCTCATTGCCGAAGATGACCCTGTTTCTATGGGATTTTTGAAGAAAATCCTTGAAAAGTGGGAATATGTTGTGATTACGGCTAAAGATGGCCGTAAAGCCCTGGAAATATTTAAAGAAAATCATATAGATATGGTAATCACCGACTGGATGATGCCTGAGATGGATGGGATCAAGCTTTGTCAAGAGATTCGTGACCTCGACACAAAAAGATATATCTATACAATTATAGTTACAGCAAAACAACAGGTCAGAGATAAGGTTGAGGGATTTGAAGCTGGTGCTGATGATTTTCTTACAAAGCCGTTCGATAGGGAAGAACTCAAAAGCCGCATTGAAGCTGGAAAACGTATTCTGGAATTGGAAAACAGCCTTCGAAAAAAGAATCAACTATTGGAAGAGGCCAACCGTAGGATAATGGAGGATCTGAAATATGCTGCAAAGATTCAACGAAGTCTCCTCCCAAATAATCTGCCAAAGATAAAAGGAGTGGAAATCTGTTGGGAGTTTTTCCCCTGTGATCAACTCGGCGGAGATATGCTTAATGTTTTACGACTTGATGAGAATCGTTATGGACTCTATGTACTGGATGTTTCAGGCCACGGGGTTCCTGCCGCACTTTTTTCTGTTGCATTAAGCCGTTTACTGTCAGAGACACGGGATATCCTAAAAATTCGCATTAGCGAACCTCCTTACTACCAAATAATTTCTCCGAAATATGTACTCGAATCGTTAAATAAGCAATTTCCCATGGACTTGAATACAGGGCAATATTTTACAATATTATACGGCATAATAGACGTATCAAGACATACGTTTCATTGGTCAAATGCAGGACACCCGCATCCTATAATGATTAATGAGAGCGAAGTTGAGTTGATCACCGACGCCGCTGGGCCTCCCATTGGTTTCTTTAAAGATGTTGAGTATCAGGAAGGAGTTCTCAAGCTCAATCCAAGTCAAAGAATACTGATGTACTCTGATGGAATTCTCGAGGCTTTGAATCAATACGACCAACAATTCACTATCGATCGTTTAACAGATATTCTTGAGGACAGAAAAAGCTTGAAAACAAAAGACTTGCTTTTGAATCTTATCTCTGAGGTGGAAGAATGGACAAAGGCCAAAGGCGGATTGAATGATGATGTAACACTTTTAGGTCTTGAGATAGTAAAAATATAGGGAATGATGGAAAATAAAACTATCAGAATATCAAATGATTTGAAACTGATTCCAAAGGTCATTGATGAGATCATTGAATCCATAAAGTCAAAATGTCGCTCAAAAGATGTTCAAGCGATCAGTATCGGCCTTTATGAAGTTATTTCAAATGCCATGGAGCATGGGAATTTGGGTATAGATTGGGAAACAAAAAACAGAGCGTTAGAAACAAAAAGGCTGGATGAACTTATTGCAGAAAGGATGAACAAGGAACCTTTTGCCTCGAGAAATGTCACAATTGAGTATGTGGTGGATTATAATAAAGCAACTTTCATTATCGGAGATGAGGGAGATGGATTTGATCGAAACAAAGTCCCTGACCCGACAAAAGATGAGAATCTTTCTATACCCCACGGGCGGGGTCTTTTTATTATAAGCACATGTATGGATGAGGTCTCTTTCAATGAGAAAGGCAATAAAGTCACACTGACGAAATACTTTACTGACACAGATGCTGTGTTCTGATTGTCTTAGGATTCTAAAGAAATAACTTATCATTTTCTCATCTCATCTTCAGGCAATCTTTGACTAATCCTCAGCTACAAAATCTATGAAAGAGATCAGAGTGGAGATATACTGCCTTTCTTTATGCCTGAAGGATGCGAATTTTGTATAGATAGAAATTTAATCACAACCTATGGTACTCTTTTCAAAATGTTCCCGTGAAATCGGAAGCTTGCAACAAGTTTCCTTCATATACAATCCTGAAGAAAATTGCTAAGGTCATTTGTTAAACTGTTACATTATCTTAAAAAGCAGTGAACTGATATCAGTAAATGAGTTTGTAATATAAACTTTAGATGTGTATCGTCAAAAAAATGGACGTATCTTATCAATGTTTTGACGCAATTCATTACTATTTCAGAGCATGACTGTAATTATCGAAGAACCAGAAGTTTTTTATGAGTTCAAGATGCTCCAACACGGACTTCCCATAAAGGTTTCCTTGCTTGTGAATTTCATTATTCTCAGACCATTTCTAGGGCAGTGTTTCACAAGGCATCGTGTACAGTGATTGAGTGAGTGTTTGGCTTGCTTACGGTTGGAAAAAAAACTTGCCATTCTTGTCCCCTGTCTTTAACCATCTTTGTATGCTGCACAATTGCAAAATCCTCAAAATAGGACATCATTTTCCTTTGATTCTGCTCAATCGGAGCGCATAAATCTGACCTGAATATATCCGTCAATTATGCTAAATTATTCAACATAGAACGTAAGTGTTTGTCCATAAATGGTTCTTTTCCACAATATCTGTGTCAGGCTCAGATGGAAAGGCATATTGAAGTATGTCATCCCTTCACTGATGTATACCTGCGGTAAAAACTTCTACGTCATTGACCTTGCAGAAAATATTTCACTTTTAGATCGACACTGCCAATGACCTATTACACAGTGAGGAAAACTGACTTGTAGATCAATTAGGCATGGAAATTGCTAATAGAGTGTAAAACAAGAAGGCATTCATTCATCGGCATCGTTCACAGAAGTTATATAGGGAATGTGATTTTCACATAAAGTGAATTATTCCAGGATTTAGAGATTGTGGAATTCAATTTTTGAATGAATTCTTCGCATTCAGTTCCATAATCCCTCAATTCGCAATTCATCCATTCATGTCTCATCTGGATGATTTTTTCCAAAGTATAACAGTTTCCAGTGCCAATAAAAAGATGCTCACTAATCATTACGATATTGGAGGCTTTATGATTGAAATATTAAAAGAGGATGAACAGACAACAGTTAAACCAGGAGATAAAATTGTGGCCTCTATGGCGCAAGAGTTCAGAAAGGAACTTTTGTCTTTAATAGAGGAAGGAAACAAAGGTCTGGTTGTAGACATGGCAGATGTAATGATGATTGACTCAATTGGTATAGGCATCCTTGTGGCCACTCATAATTCATTGAGTAAGAATGGCGGAGGATTGACGGTGATGAATGTTTCTCAGGATATCTATCGTCTTTTTAAGACCATGCGGCTTGACCAGTACCTTACGGTGAAGATGTGTAATGATTAATTCATCATTATAAGATGTATTTTAATGGCTTGCAGGCAAGGGTAATGATAGAAAATCAAACATGAACCCGTGAACAATCACTCTTTATAGGTTTCAGGTATTAGGTTTCAGATTTACCTGATTGATTTTTCTAGGATTTTATTGACACCTGAAACTTTAAACCTATATTGAGAAATCATTCATTTCTGGATGGGCACTCACTAAGAAACGGAGGAAGATCATGAGCATGCAAGACGACGAGACTCTACAAATGTATGTGGAAGAATCTCGAGAACATCTAGCGGATATTGAGAATGATCTATTGATTATTGAAGAGGGAGGAGCCGATATTGATGAGGAGTTGGTGAACAAGGTATTCCGGGCTGCACATTCCATAAAAGGTGGGGCCGGCTTTATGGGTCTTGACAATATAAAGGAACTGGCCCATAAGATGGAGAATATCCTTGGGATGATTCGCAGTAAAGAGATTGTTCCGAATCCTGAGGTAATCAATATTCTTCTCCTTGCTTTTGATAAGTTGCGAGAGTTGATAAATGACGTGGAAGAGAGCAATACAATAGATATAGCAGATCACTTAGTAGCCCTGAAAGGCCTTACATCCGTTTCTTTACCGGACGAAGAAAAAGAAGGCATATCCAATATGTTGGACATTCATATGCCTGACGGAAATATCGCCTTCAGTGTAAGCGAGTTCGATATCTCTCAGGCCAGAAAGCATGGCATGTATATATATTTAGTGGAATACGATCTTATCCATGACGTTCAAAATAAGGATAAGACACCTTTAGATGTTGTAAGAGAGATGCAAGAGAGTGGAAATATCCTGGAGAGTAAGATCGAAATAACCGCAGTAGGAACTCTGGAAAGTGATGTTTCTTCTTTGAATAGACTCCCTTTCTTGGTTCTTTTTGCATCCATAATCGAAAGGGATATTATCAACAGTGTTCTCGATGTGGATGAAGAACATATCCATATGATAAATGAGGATAT
>JAXHSZ010000044.1:0-12656 GCA_034190725.1 Thermodesulfobacteriota bacterium | reverse complement strand
GGCTTTTCTCAAGACTGTCTCAAACTTGAGCTTTTGATTGCAGAGTATACAGGGATTAGGGGTTCTTCCTTTCATATATTCCGATACAAAATAATTGATCACCTTTTTTTCGAATGTATCTTCCAGGTTCAACACATAAAAGGGGATATTGAGTTTATCAGCTACAGCCCTTGCATGGGATATGTCATCAGGGGAGCAACAGGTTCTCCCCTCCCCGTCTCCTGCTCCGGAATAATCCCAGACTTGCATGGAAATTCCGATAACATCATACCCTCTTTCCTTCAGTAAAACAGCAGCTACTGAGCTATCCACGCCTCCACTCATGCAGACAACGACTCTTTTTATATCTCTCTTTCTCATGAGGCTTGTCCCGTCTCATTCAACCTGAATCAACATCATTACTGGATGGACATTAAGTGACGATTCTCGACTCACCCAGTCTTCCTGAATAAAGAGGAGATATGGAGCGAAGTCTGCTTACAATCTCTGGAAGCACATCTAGAACATATTCCACTTCCTTTTCAATGTTCTCCGGACCCAGACTGAACCTGATGGAACCCTGGGCAAGCTCCGGTGGAATCTTCATCGCTCTCAAGACGTGAGAGGGCTTCAAGGAGCCCGAAGAGCAGGCAGATCCTGTTGATACTGCGATTCCTTCCAGGTCCAGGCTTATGAGAAGGGATTCTCCTTCCACAAATTCAAAACCGAGGTTGAGAGTATTCGGGAGTGTATTGATGGGATCACCGTTCAATATGACATAGTCCAACCTCTCTGTTATCCCTGTATAGAGTCTGTCTCTCAATCCGGCGATGTGACTTGACTGAGCGGCCATATCTCTCACTACAATCTCACATGCCTTGCCCAATCCCACTATGCCGGGCGTATTCTCCGTTCCTGCCCTTCTGCCTTCTTCATGGTGTCCACCATGGATTAATGAAGTCAATCTTGTCCCTTTTTTTAAATAGAGACATCCAACTCCTTTAGGACCATGGAGCTTATGCCCTGACAGAGACAGGAGATCGACGTTCAAGTCTTCTACATCCATAGGTATCTTTCCAACGGCCTGAACAGCATCGGTGTGCAGTATAATCCCCCTCTCAGCAGCAATCTCTCCTATTTCCCTTATGGGAAAAAGAACCCCCGTTTCATTATTGGCGTACATCATACTGATCAATATGGTTTTCTCTGTAATAGCATCTCTCAACTCATCTAAATCGATCATTCCCTGGCGATCCACGGAAAGATATGTAACTATGTAGCCAGCTGACTCCATGTACTGACATGTATTTAAGACGGCCGGATGTTCCACCTGAGTTGTTATAATATGAGTACCTTTTTCCTTCAAAGCAAAGGCGACCCCCTTGATGGCAAGGTTATCGCTTTCGGAACCTCCGCTGGTAAAGACAATCTCAGAAGGGTCTCCGTTTAAGAGCGCCGCTACTTTTTCCCGAGCCTCCTCAATTCGTCCCTTTATTTCTCTCCCTGCCCAGTGGATACTGGACGGATTCCCAAATTTTCCCTTTAAGAAAGGTAAGATAGCCTCTAGTACCTCAGGATGGAGAGGGGTCGTAGCATTGTAATCCATATAGATTCTCTCCATATTTTCCTCCATTGCAAGTCATTCCAATTCAATCTATTCGACCTCATCGTTTTTGTCAAGCAATTGATATTAATAGCGAGTGTCCATCCGAAAACAACATGTTTTCACAAAGTCGAAGAAGATGAAGATTTCAATATTAAAAACCTCATACTGACTGGCTCAAACATCTTTTCATGGGCAATTCATGTATTGCCCCAGCATATATGTTGTTCTTTCCAAAAAAGGGTTTTTGCTTTATAAAACGGATATTCATAATCTCTTGAATTTTTACTGAAAATCTTTTGATAATTTAACAAATAATACAATTATTTCAATGAAAGTTGACTTTTCATAAATAAATGGCTTTACAAATTGTTTTAAAAGTGTTAATAAGCTATTGATTTTAATATGCTTACCTTAACGCCTTCAATATGATCAAGTTCACCTCGATGTATGGGCAGGAAAAAATTGGAAAATTAGAAAAAAATAACCAAAAATATGCCGAAAAAGCCCAAGATAGATCAATAGTAATTTAATTTCATGTAATTTGACAATTTCAGGTCTATCCATACCTTCCATTAATGAAAACAGTAAAATACGTTTCCTGAATTCATAGTACATATGTCAGACTTAATGACCAAGACAATTCTAATTGTTGATGACGAGGAGATATTCCTCAGTACGGTGCGTGAATTTCTGGAGAAAAGTGGTTATTATTGTTTCATTGCATCACATTCCTCTGAAGCCATGAATATAATTAAAAGGCATATGCCGGACCTTGTTATTTCAGATATCGTAATGCCCGATGTAGATGGGATTCAACTTATGCATGCGGCAAAAAAGGAATTCCCTGATCTCAACTTTATTATTTCAACGGGTTATCAATCCGAATACTCGTATGTTGAAATAATTGATGCCGGAGCATCGGATTATATAACCAAGCCATTTGAGTTGAAGGAGCTTACTGCACGAATTGAGCGGATTGACAGGGAAAGGAAAACGTTATTTGAGCTGAGGAACACAAACATTCAGTTGAAGACTACCATAGACCGGGCCAATGAAATGGCAGCAAAGGCAAAGATGGCTGAAGGGCATATTCGCATCCTTACACAGGAACTGATACGAGCCCAGGAAAGCGAACGTTTGAAAATCTCTCATGACCTTCATGACAATGTGGCGCAAAATCTCTCCGCACTGAAATTAGCATGTGAAACCCTGTTTCATGACCAGCCATCGGTTTCAGACGAGTTAGTGTACCGGATTTCTAAGTTATCAAAGATACTTCAGGAATGCATCAATTCCGTCAGAGATCTCTCATACGACTTACGTCCCCCAGGCTTGAGCCAACTGGGGTTGGTCCGTACCGTTTACCAATACTGCGAAGAATTTTCCAATGAGAATGAAGCGACTGTTGATTTTTCTTCCACAGGTATGGATGACCTTAAGCTCGACTTCGATACAGAGATCAACCTTTATCGAGTGGTACAGGAAGCCCTGAATAATGTAAGAAAGCATTCTGATGCAGATCATGTGACCATTAGACTCGAGGGATCAATCCCACATATTGTTCTCAAAATAGAGGATGACGGCAAGGGTTTTGACCCAAAGAAACGACTACTCACTGCGTTGAATGAAAAACGGATGGGGCTCCGGAGTATGGAAGAAAGGATCAGCCTCCTGAACGGCAAAATGAGTATCCAATCACACCCCATGCAAGGGACAAAGATTCTCATAAAAGTCCCACGCACTGAGGACAAAGGTGATCATTAAGACTAAGGAATCGGAAATAGTGCGTCCCGATGTATTGAAAAGTCACATCTGTGTTTTCGAGGGAAGCACGACAATTGCTGTTCCAGGGGTTGTCTTGTTGCCCTTTTTGTCCTCAGTCCATATCTCACACTCCACCATATGATCACTCCCTTGAACATATTTATTGATGATTCTCCCTTTGCAGATGATCTCATCATCTGGAAAGTCATTTCCCCGGTAGTTACATGCAAGCTTCTTCAACCTCCCCCCGTCCCCTATCCACTCTGTCATGAGTTGTCCGAGAAAAGCAGCTTTGAGACGGCCATGGAGAATAACGTCTGGAAACCCTAGTTTTACCGCGTGATCTTTATCATAGTGAAGTTCATTTAGGTCACCCGATGCCACCGCCCATCTGACCAGTTGACGTTTTGTAGGATTTTTCACAAGAGATGGGATATCTGAGTCGACCTCAACATCTTCATAATACAACTTTTTTTCCATTTTCCATTCTCCTTTTTCCTAGTAGTTTATGAGGATGCTTTTCCCTTTCGCAGCTATTTCTCCTGTCCGGTTCGTGACGATTGTTTCTGTCACAAGGAAAAGCAATGTGCCGGCCTTCCCCTGCCGTTCATAAATATCTGTAAACTTACTTGTGCAGGTGATGACATCTCCAATCTTCACTGGATGAAAAAAATCCCAGTCTCCACCGCCTGCCACCATGCGCTTCAGAGGGAACAAACTTTCAGGCAGGCCACCTCCCCCTCCGGTCACCATTGCGGATATTATAAAACCAGGGGCGGCCTCCTCAAGCCACCGTGGATTCGTGTCATCAATCGCTTCGGCGATCCCTCGAAGCATGGTCTTGTCCACGTCATACATGACTCTCCCTGTTTCCAAGCCGATCATGTTTCTCATCTCTTCAGTTATTACTGAGTCATTACTCATAGGCCTCTCCTTTCCAGACTTTTTCATGTGAGAAACTGTTTTCACGTCTCATTATGGTGATTTTCTGCTCTCCAATAGTAAAATACCGACAACGGAATTGATTGTAAATCATATAGCATAGGTCATCATAGAAGCACAAGGGGACAGTCCAAATATATGCCAGATTCTTTTTAAAAAGCTAAACTGCTATGATTTTCAAAAATTGAATTTCACAAAGCCAGAGGGCGTAATCTGAGTGAGTTATACATAGTAGCACGTCATCGAGGATTTCGAATGATAACGCAGTGAAATTTAATATATGGAAATCTATAGTTTCTTTTTTCATTTTTAAATGATACTATGGCGAACAAACTTGAATGTTAGTATTACCTAAGTTGAGCGATTCTTTCCTGCTGCGAGGCTGTATCTCACCGTATATGAAGTAAAAAACGATTCAAATCGAACTCACTGAAGGGTTGGCTTCACTTGCGTCCGATTCAAATCGTTTTTTACTTCATATTCAGCAACCTACAACCTCTCGTGACGGAAAGAATCGCTCAACTTAGGTATTATATTTGGTGCTATAAAATAGAAAGCTGTCAGCAAGCTTCAACGGCGCTCAAATTTTAATGTGTGTACTGTCTGAGCGTCTTAATGCTCACTTGGATGCGAGTTGTACACGGATTAAAATTTGATTGCCGTTGAAGCGACTCTTTTAAAAAGCAAAATATTACAAATGTTATACAAATAATGAACAGACTCAGGTCTGTGAGTAAGTCTTCTTGACAGATTATCCCTGACCTCTTTGACCTGTTATGCCAAATCAATAGTCGGCAAACCATTCATATTTTCCATTGTAATAATGAGGATTCTACTTTTGGGAATTTGTGCATTTTCATATACACAATAGGCTGGAAGGAGGGTTCAACATGGTAGGAATAACGTCTTATGGTGCTTATTTACCTATTTACAGGATGAGTCGGGAGCTTCTGACTCAGGTTTGGGGTGGACCTGCCGGGAGAGGGGAAAAAGCAGTAGCAAATTTCGATGAAGACACAATAACCATGGCAACAGAAGCGTCAATTGATGCCTTCAGTGGAATGGAGCACAGAGCAGATGGGCTTTATTTTGCTTCAACAACACCCCCCTATCGGGAAAAGCAATGTGCCGGCATCATTGCAGCAGCCCTTGATATGCCAGTAGACAGGGAATGTTTTACTGCGGACTTCACAAATTCTCTGCGGGCAGGGACCATTGCATTAAAGGCGGGATGGGAAGCTGTAAAAAGTGGGGCAGCAAAGAGAGTAATCGTTGCAGTTGCCGATTGTCGTTTGCCTGCTCCCAATTCCGGCTATGAACCTTTGTTCGGTGACGGGGCAGCTGCCTTTATTCTGGGTGACACGGATGTTGCCGTAGAAATAGAAGGAGTGTACACTATATATAGTGAATTTATGGATGGATGGAGGATGGAGAGGGACACTTATCTTCGTACATGGGAAGACAGATTTATCTTTGAGGAGGGGTATGACAGGCACCTTACACAAGCTGTTAAAGGATTATTGAATAAATACCAGTTGAATAAAGATGATTTTTCGAAATGTGTTGTTTTCGCCCCAGATGCAAGAAGACATGCAGCAATGATAAAGAGATTAGAACTTGAACCGGAGAAGGTGCAAGAGCCTCTTTTTGACCGGGTAGGTCATACGGGTTGTGCGCTTGTTCCTATAATGCTTGCGGCTGCACTGGAAGGGGCAGTCCCGGGTGATAAAATTCTAATGGCCAATTATAGTGATGGGGCTGACGCTTTCTGTTTGAGAGTTACCGAAGAGATCGAAAAGACACGAGACAGGCGGGGAGTAAAACGACATCTCGACTCAAAACTTATGCTTCCAAACTATGGTAAATATCTTCTCTTTCGGGATCTTATGGAGTGGGAGGCCGAACGCAGACCTACGGATATTTCCTCTCTCACAGCCCTTTGGAGAGAACGAAATCAGTTTCTGAGATTTCATGGCGGAAAATGCCGGCAGTGCAGTACTATTCAGCATCCCATACAGAGAGTATGCGCTGTGTGTCAGGCCAAAGATGATTATGAAGAAGTTAGTCTTTCGAACAAGAGAGGAAACATAATCAGCTATGCCATGGATGAAAGGGCCATGGTAAAGGATTTGCCAAATGTGAGTTGTGTGATTGATCTTGAGGGAGGAGGAAGGTATGTTGGAATCTTAACCGACCGAGAGCCGGAAAAGGTGGCAGTAGGTATGGAAGTGGAAATGACATTGAGGAATCTTCATGATGGTTCAGGCATCCACAATTACTGCTGGAAGCCTCGACCGGTGAGAGTATAACAGGGGAGGGGTAAAATGGCTGAAAGCATTAAAGATAAAGTTGCTCTAGTCGGCATGGGGTGTACCCAATTTGGGGAGAGATGGAATGTGGGGCTTGAAGATTTAGTCATCGAGGCCGCATACGAAGCCTATGAAGATGCAGGTGTAGAACCAAAGGACATCGAGGCTGCCTGGGTGGGGACCATGTATAATACCACTGCTGCGGGGACACTGGCCTCTCCTTTAAAACTGGGTTCAAAACCATGCACCAGAGTGGAAAACGCCTGCGGCACAGGACAGGAAGCGTTAAGGAATGCCTGCTATGCGTTGATTGCCAAAGCATTTGACCTTGTACTTGTTGTGGGAGTAGAGAAGATGAAGGATGTAGGCTTTGGGGGACTGGCAGGTTCCGGGCCAAGTGCAAGCGGTACTGAAGCATGGCGCCCTGTCTATTTTTATGGCGTGAGCCCTCCCACCCGTTATGCTTTGGCGGCCACGAGTTACTTCAATAAATACGGGCTTACTCCTGAAGAAGGCAAGAGGATGTTGGCAAAAATTTCCGTAAAAAGTCATTACTACGGAGCGAGAAACCCAAAAGCTCACATGAAAAGGGAAGTAACCGAGGAAAGAGTAATGAAGGCTCCAATGATTTCCTGGCCTCTTGGATTGTATGATTGCTGTGGAGTAACAGATGGCGCTTCGGCGGCAATCCTCTGCCGGACTGAGGACGCTCAGAGCTTCAGGGATGATTATGTGGTCTTTAAGGGATTTGGTGCAACCTCCGGCCCGGGCATGGGAAAGGTCTTGACTGACTATGATTTTACATGGTGGGACGAGACGGAAGGTGCCGTAAGGCAGGCGTATGAACAGGCAGGGATAAAGGACCCTCGGAAGGAGATAGACCTGGTTGAACTCCACGACTGTTTCTCCATAGCTGAACTGATAGCTACAGAGTCCTTATTTCTCTGTGAGAGAGGAAAGTATAAGGAACAGATGTCCGATATTGATGCGTATTACCTTGATGGGGAGATGTCCATTAATATCAGCGGAGGTTTGAAATCCTTCGGCCATCCCATAGGTGCGAGCGGATGTCGGGAGACCTATGAAAACTACAAACAAATTCAGGGAAAGGCTCAGGATCCTTCACGACAGAAGAGGAAATGGAAGACGGAGCAAAGGCTCGCCTTAGCCCATAATCAAGGAGGACATCCCGGTAAGTTTGCGTGTAATGTAACTGTTATCGGATGTCCCTAGGAAAAAAATAAATGTAACCGTTCACAGGTTCAGGATTCACAAAGTTTCAGGAGTAAGAAATAAAAAACCTGAAACCCGAACACTGACACCTGAAACCTCATTTTAGCCGAACACCCAGAATACATCCTGAATGCATATATGAGTGAATGAGAGAGTTTCCGTGTGCTGCGCGTTGCCGAACCTTTTGAGCAGTGAACAACTGTCCATTGGCAATTGCTTATGAAAGATGACCTATTGTATTGAAAGGAGTAAATCTATGGACTTCAGACTCACCCCCGAACAGGAGGATTTCAAGAGAGAAGTGGAAGAGTTTTTTAGAAAGGAAATGAAGAATGCTCCCCCGGACTATGATTTTGCCGGCAGAGATGCAATTTTAACTGAAGATGGATGGAAGTTTCACCGGGAAATGGCGAAAAAACTTGGGAAAAAGGGTTGGATCGCCCGAGCCTGGCCCAAGGAATATGGAGGTCAGGATGCCTCCATCATGGAGCAGATCATATTTAACGAAGTGAGAGCATACCATGGGGCGCCCGGAGTTGACATCAGTGGTGTGGCCATGCTGGCACCCACACTCATTGTGGCCGGCAATGATGACCAAAAGAAGCGGTTTCTGCCTCCCATTGCCAAGGGAGAAACAATGTGGTGCCAGGGTTGGAGTGAACCGAATGCGGGCAGCGACCTTGCCTCACTCTCCACCACGGCAGTGAGAAAGGGTGATCATTACATTGTGAATGGTCAAAAGATATGGTGTTCCGGCGCACACTGGGCGGATTGGATGTTTATGCTGGCCAGGACGGACCCGAATCAAAGGAGAAGCCGGGGCATTTCTTACCTTCTCCTGGACATGAAGAGTCCCGGTGTTACAGTCAGATCTATTGAATATATGAATCAGTCACATTCATATAATGAAATCTTCTTTGATGAGGTAAAGGTCCCTGTGGAAAACAGGGTAGGTGAGGAGAATAAGGGCTGGGCCGTGACCAGACAGACCATGAATTTTGAGAGGTCCGGAGTTGCCAGATTTGCAGAGATAAAGAGAGGTCTGGAGCAGCTTGTGAAGTATGCAAAAGAGACGAAAAGGGATGGAAATTTTTTGGCTGATGATCCTGTTATTCGTCAAAAACTTGCTCAATTGGCAGTTGAAAATGATGCTGGTCGGGCTCTGGCGTATCGCATCGCCTGGGAGCAGGCCAAGGGCGGCCTCATTATGGCCGCTTCCATGGCTTCTGCTGCAAAAGTATATGGGAGTGAGTTGTTTCAGCGTTTTGCTTATGTGGGGTGTGAAATAATGGGCATGCACGCCCAGATAGAAGATCACAAATGGGCTCCCATGCAAGGGAAATTCATTCACGAGTATCAGAAGTCCATTGGAAGTAATATTGCTGCAGGATCTTCAGAGATCCAGAGAAACCTCATCGCTTGGACAGCCCTTGAACTGCCGAGAGAACGATAGCGTGAGCGCTTTTCACTAGATTTGTATCAGCGTCACATTGTGAAATAAGAGTGTCTTCAAAAGCAATTCAATGTATGAATGAGAAATTGGGGCAATCGTATGGATTCTCTATTGAGACCAGTCTCAGAATGTGGACTGGTTCATTTGAGTAAAAGGAGGAGATGATGCAAAAATTCGACAATGTTTTATATGAGAAGAAGGATGGCATTGCTGTGTTGACCCTTGATGATCAGGGGAAGTTGAATGCGCTGAGTCCGGGTATAAGACAGGGCCTTATTCAGGGTTTTGAAGCTCTGGAACAAGATGATGATGTTGAAATAGCCATTATAACAGGCGCTGGAAGAGCCTTTTGTGCCGGTATGGACATTGGTGATATCGAACTCTCTCCGGCCACAATGAAACGCCTCATGAAAGTGATATTGCCCCTTCTCTTTCACAGGGCTGAGAAGATTGCCAAACCACTGATTGCCGCAGTCAACGGCCTTGCTTTAGGTGGAGGACTAGAACTGGCCATCAGTTGTGACATCATTATTGCCTCTGAAAAGGCTCAATTTGGTGTTCCAGAGGCGAAACTCGGCCTTCTCCCTGCTTTTGGCATTGTTCGTTTGCATGATATAGTCGGGAGAGCAAAAGCGAAAGAGTTGATGATGACCGCAAAGAGCATCCCCGCCGAGGAAGCTTTGCGTCTCAACTTGGTGAACAAGGTAGTGCCCCATGAAAACCTTATGGATGAGGCGTTTGCCATGGCCAAAGAGATTAAGGCCAATCCCCGTCATGCTGTCCAGATGGCTAAATCATGCGTAAACAAGGATTTTGGAGGGGAAGACCTGACCTATGCTACTGATGCTTTTCCTTTCCTCATGGCAACAGAAGATGCCAAAGAAGGCATAAGCGCCTTTCTGGAAAAGAGAAAACCGGTCTTTAAAGGGAAGTAAAAAAGCCAGGGCGAAAAAGGGGGGGAGGTAAAAAGAGTCTATAGATTAATAAGGAGGAGAAAGAAGAAATGGCAGACTTTGGTTTTACTGAAGAGCAGGAGATGTTCCGGAATTCAATGCGAAGATTTGCACAAAAGGAATTGTCGGCCGGTGCTCATGAAAGAGCACTGACACATGGTTTATCCAAAGAAAAGGTTGAAAGAATAGCAGAACTCGGACTGCTAGGTCTTCCGATTCCTGAAGAGTACGGTGGTCAAGGAGGTGACTGGGTTTCACTGGGCATTGCCATTGAGGAGATGTCAAGGGTAGACCCATGGACAGGGAATGTTATCATACTGCCTGCTTTGGGCTTTTTGTGCCTTCAACAAGCCCAAGAAGAAATAAAACAGGAGTGGATACCCCAAATGGTGCTGGGTGAAAAACTTGGTTGTTTTGCAGTAACGGAACCGGAAGCAGGGTCGGATGTCTCAGGCATAAGAGCCACTGCGATACGTGATGGAGATCATTATATTCTCAATGGAGAGAAGTCCCCGATAAGCATGGGCATGGATGCAGACGTGGCCATTCTCTTTGCGAAGACCGATCCTCATGCAGGAGCAAAGGGGGTGAGTTGTTTCTGGTTACCACTAGATTTGGAAGGGGTGAGCAGATCCCTCGTTGAACATACTGGTATGAAGCCGGCTGCCTGTGCTTCGATTCACCTCGATAATGTGCGTATCCATGAGAAGTATCGAGTGGGGGAAGAGGGGAAGGGTTTCTATATCTTTGCGGCAAGTGGTGCGGATTATTTAAGAGTGTGTCTTGCTCTCACCGGTCTGGGGGTGGCTCAAGCCACTCTGGACCAGACAATAGAATATGTTTCACAACGGCAGGCCTTCGGAAGACCCATAGCGAAATTCGAAGGTGTGTCATTTAAAATAGCAGAGCATCATACTTTCATTGAAGCTGCAAGGCTTATCTGTTATAAGGCCCTCTATCTCAAAGACAAAGGATTGCCGCACTCAAAGGAATCTGCCATGTGCAAGTGGTGGTGTCCGGAAGTGGCATTCAATGCTGTTCATGACTGCATCCTGCTTCACGGTCATGTGGGATATAGCGAAGAATATCCGCTGGAACAGCGTTTAAGAGACACGATGGGTCTGGAATTTGCGGACGGTACGGCGCAGATAATGAAGATAGTTGTTGCACGCGAGATTATGGGAAAAGTCGCAGTACCGTATTAAATATCATTTACTCAGTCAGTATTTATTCGAAGATGCATAAAATCCCCTCCCCCTTGATGGGAGAGGGATAGGGTCAATGCCGTTGAATAAGAGAATAGAAATACTTAAAAAGAAGTCCTCCCTCCCCTGGTGGGAGGGATTGAGGGAGGGGGAAATAAGCTGTATGATAAAAAAAAGAAGTACATTTACTGTCCAGCCGTTTTTCACCCCCACCTCACCTCCCCCATCAAGGGGGAGGAATCTGTGAAAATTGGAGTTTTTAAAACAAATAAGAGCTTAAAAAGAAATATCCTTTAATTCAACAACATTGGGGATTGAGTGAGGGAGAGTTTTTGGATGGACACCAGTGAGGGATTCGGCTGTGAGGTGGTTCTGAGAAGGATGAACGTTTACCTGTTCTGAAAACAACCTCAGTGGGGAATCCCTAAAATCCTATAATAAGCTTTTACAGAAGAAAATGATAAGGCTTTAAAAGTACTATTTTTCATTCAATGAAGAGGAGGATTTTAAGTTGCCGTGGTTTAAGAAGAACAAGGAGAAGAAGGAGCAAGAAGAGAAAGAGAAACAAGAAAGGCTGCGTAAGGAAGAAGAAAAAGAGAGAGAAGAAAAAGAGAGACAGCGTAGGGAAGAAGAGGAGAAAGCACAAGCGGAGAGAGAAAGAAAAGAGCGAGAAGAAAGGGAGAGAGAAGAACGAGAACGAGCAGTAAAAAAAGAAAAAGAAGAGAAAGGATTTTTAGGCAGGTTAAAAGAACGATTATCGAAGACCAGAGAAGGCTTTGTAGGCAGAGTAGACAGACTGGTACTCGGTAAGAAGAAGATAGATGATGACCTGTTAGAAGAACTCGAAGAGATACTGATTACCTCCGACATAGGTGTGCAGCCCACGTTTCGATTGATTGAGAACTTGCGGGACAGGGTCAAAAGAAAGGAACTTGATGATGCGGATCTTTTGAAGAAATACCTTCAGGAGGAGATATTGAAGGTATTGAAAGCAGAGGAATTGCCTCTTGAAATATCCGACTCTCGTCCTTTTGTTATATTGGTTGTCGGTGTCAACGGAGTGGGCAAAACCACAACCATCGCCAAGATGGCCGGTATGTTTAAAGACAAGGGAAAGAGTGTTCTTTTAGCTGCGGGTGACACCTTCAGAGCGGCTGCCATCGAACAACTGGAAATATGGGGGGAAAGGGCAGGTTGCAAAGTTATCAAGCA
>JAXHSZ010000439.1:0-3488 GCA_034190725.1 Thermodesulfobacteriota bacterium | reverse complement strand
CAATAATAAAACTCGGTGCCATCATTGATCAAACCGGGCCTGCTGCCGGAGATGTCGGATTACCGGTGACCGAGGCCCTGAAGATTTATACAAGGTATATCAACGATAAAGGGGGAATCTTTGGAAGAAAAGTGAAGCTGATCATAGAAGATGACCGCTATTCTATACCAGCGGGGATAGCCGCATTTAAGAAACTCCTCTTCAAAGATCAGATATTTGGTTTAGTGGGGCCTTGCTCAGTGGGAGAGGCCAAGACATTGCTCAGACAGATAGAACAACGTAAGATTCCTAATATAGCACTGGCTCCGGATGAAGCTATTGTGAATCCATTAAGAAGATATGTGTTTTTGCCTTTTAATCTATACGATGATCAATTGGGAGTAATCTTTGATTATATCGTCAATGATCTGAAGTCTGAAAAAATTGATATAATCTTTGTATACCCCGATGTCGAGTCAGGTAAGGTAGCCCTTGCAGGAACCAGGAAGTGGGCCGAATATTTCAATTTGGATTTCAATACTGAGATAGTTAACCCGGGGGCCCTCGATGCCACCTCCCAGGCCATGAGCATTAAAAGGAGGAAGCCGACTCATATCATACTCCACCATGGTTCTTCCGGTGCAGCAATGTTACTCAGAGATTTGAAAAAATTTGGTCTCGACATTCCTGTTTATGGAACCTTGGTGACCTGTGCGGAAGATACGGTGAGGATGGCAGGTCATGCATCGAAGAATTATATTGGTGCTCATCCCTTCTCTTCATGGTATGATGATTTGGAAGGACCTGCCAAATTGAGACACATCACCTTACAATATAAACCCGGCACTGAAAAACCATATCGGACCAAGATATATACTGCGGGTTGGGTTGCTTCAATGATTCTCTATGAAGCTTTCAACAGAACAGGAAAGGATCTCAATACTGAGAATTGGGTGGAAGCCATGGAAAATATAAGAGATTTGGACACCGGAGGTCTTTCCGGTCCAGTGAGTTTTTCTCCCACCAACCATAAAGGTTTCTGCCATTCAAAACTCTACAAAGCCGATCCGGAGAGTGGAAGACTTGTTCCAATTACAGAGTGGAGAAAGCCCCAGGAAATTGAAAAAGAATAGAATCCCTTTCCTGAAATGAAGAATTCATCTCTCATTAAGATCTGGAATATAAACTGACAACTGATAACTGACACCACTGAGAAAGGAGAATATGATGAAAAGAAATATGATAACCGCTTTGATTCCTCTGTTATTATTGTATGGTATCCTCTATGCACGGGATTTTTCAGGAACCTATGGTTTCTATGAAGACGGAGAGAACATCATTCTTACTCTCACACAGGATGCTCAAGGCAGTGTGACGGGCACCATGAGTGCGGAAGGGATGAAGTATTCTATTCAAGGTCAAAAGAAGGGGGATCGTATTATCGGTTTTATGGCTGCATTTGATGAATCTTTGAAGTTTACCATCCGGTTCTCTCACAATAATCTTCTCGTGACCCTGCTTGATCCGGAAGATGTGCAAAGTGGGTACAATGACGCCTCTGAGACCTTGATGTTCCAGCCCCTGGATCTCAAGGCTGCAAAAAGACAGAACAAGCCTTCGATTCCCGAAAGATCAAAATCGAATGAAACCCATGGAAAGAATAAAGTAATTATTAACGGTATCGTGCTGTCTGAAAAACAGATTGCAGAACTGGGGAAAATGTATAATATCAAGCCGCTTCCAGGGAATTACTGGTATGACACACAGAGTGGTCTTTATGGGGTTATGGGCTATCCGGCATATGGTTTCATGCGAGCCGGACATGGGTATGGAAAACTCCAAAGGAGCGCCTCCAACGGCAATACTGGCGTTTTTGTGAACGGACGCGAACTGCCTGCATCCGAATGGGCTGTGTGGAGTCAATTACTCGGATACAGAATTCCACAGGGCAGATACTGGCTTGATGGAAACGGCAATGCAGGGTATGAAGGGAACCCCATACCAACTGTGAACCTCTATGCGGCGGCACAACGCAACTCTTCCAGTGGCTCCGGGCAAGGCGGCGATAATTTCTGGTCCTCACGATTCAGTGCAGGGAATTATGATTCGGGAAACCAGCGTGGATATGTCAGTGTACCGGGTTATGGTCCCGTAGGGTATGGATTCTAATATTTATGTAATATTTTAGTTTTTAAAAAGAGTCGCTTTAACGGCAATCAAATTTTAATCCGTGTAAAACTCACATCCAAGTGAGCGTAAAGAAAGAATGAGTATATTGCCATTCAATTCAGTATCTCCATTCCAGCCTATTTCAGTCACAAAATATGAGACAATTCCCTGTTCTTTCTTAACGCTCCCTAAGATGCTCAGACAATACACGCATTAAAATTTGACCGCCGTTAAAGCTTGCTTATAACTTTTTATTTCATACAGCTAAAACAATATATATTTACATTAAACATTACAGCAAAACCGTACTTTGAGTTTTGAGATACGAACCACAAAATCAGAAACAGCAGAGAAGGTCGTAGGATTCGGTTGTCAGGATTCAGGAAAAGCATTCCTGACAACCGATCCCTGAACTTTTCATTATTACAACCAGCCTGTTTTTGCATTTCCAATTACTTCCCCCATTGAGCCAAAAACTTGTCTTTTACTTCCGGGTTGCGGAAAGCAATCTCCCTGGGCCAGTCACCCTGCATCACTCTTTTAATGTCTTCAAATGGTTTTGTCCTTATCTCTATATCGGCTTCTACAGAGTACTGACCGGTATGAGATGTAATTATAATATTAGAGAGCTTGAGCAGAGGATTGTCCGGTTTTGGGGGTTCCGGGTCCATGGCATCTAACCCGGCGCCTGCAATAATTCCCTGTGTAAGGGCCGTATACAAAGCTCCCTCATCCACCAATCCACCACGAGCCGTATTTACGAAATAGGCTGTCGGTTTCATCATCTTGAACTGATCCAAACTCATCATATTGTGATTTTCATCAGTGAGTGCGGCATGAAGAGAGACAAAGTCCGACTCTCTGAGGACTGTCTCCAGAGTAGCAGGTTCGACACCGAATTGACTCAGTACATCTTGTGGGACATATGGATCATATACAATGATTTTGGAAAAGAAGGGTTTGGCCCTGGGGATAAGAGTCCGAGGGATATTTCCAAAACCAATGAGTCCCAAGGTTTGATTACTCGTCCGAAAGACAGGAGGCAGCACCTTATTGCGTATTGTGTGAAAACCGGGAGCATCCCATTTCCCTTCCCGAACATTGTCCATCGTAATGATAAGTTTCTTGGCCAGAGCCAGAAGCAAGAGCATTGTATGATCCGCCATCTCTTCCAGACAGTAATCAGGGTTGTTCACAACACAGATTCCATTTTGAGTGGCCCTTTTAAGGTCTATTCCGTCGTAACCGATACCAGGAACAACCGCCATCCTGCATTTTTTAAGCTTTGCCATTGTCTCACCTGACAAAGAGAGCATACCACTGGTAAAGAGTCCGACAAT
>JAXHSZ010000438.1:0-5730 GCA_034190725.1 Thermodesulfobacteriota bacterium | reverse complement strand
GAGTCGGGCATTCATTTTACGGGTGACTATTTGACAGATTTCCGCAGGGTGGCCTGTGCCATCTACAACACAAGAGGCTTTAATGCCGAGGGGATCAACGTGAAGACCCAGGTTCTCCACGGGAGACCAATTCACCACAAGACCTGAGACTTGGGTACGGCCGTCTCGCTCTCTGAATAAAACATCCGTTACTTTTATCAGGTTAAAGATGTCCGTTCCCGCTTTGACGCAGTTGGAAATTATGGTTGAAGTGGCTTCCACACTGTCCATTGTGTAATAACCATCTTGGCTGGGACGATATTCAACTCCAAGTTCTCTTGCAATGGGAAGGGCATCTTCCTGGATTGCAATCTCGTTGAACATCATGCCTCCACCCCACATTCCACCACCCGGCGCTAATTTGGATTCAAAAATAACCGCTTTGACTCCCGCCTTTCCGAAGTAGTACCCTGCAATCATATTTGAAGGACCGGCTCCCACAAGAGCGACATCCACGTCCAGTCCATCGAGCAGTTTCTCTTTAAAAGATTCAATAATTGACTTTGAAATGATCACATCATCTAAGGGCATTACCAACACCTCCTCTTTGATTATCCTTTTCTTCTCCCAATATACACAGCATTCAACAGGACTTTTGAATACAAAATTAAACGCTACAATATATACCACAAAGTGGTACATGTGTCAATACAGTTTAGTAAAAATGTCACTCTATCTCATCATCTCATAAAAAATAAATCCAAGCCGATGCACTGGTTTACTAAAAATATGCAGAAATGTCAATGCAGAGGTTATTGAGTAGCCATGTGGAAATGAGATATTTTTTGCAAGTTTTAGGAAGACGTAGACTTTAACCGCAGGAATACATAGGGTATTCAACAATAGAGAAGTTGTCCTGCGGGTAGCGTGTTACGAGGTGCATTTTGGCTCCCTGATCGGCAAGACAGAAGGGATATTCATCAATATGAATTTTCAATGAGTTGGTGTGTGAAAGTCTATAGAAATCATAAGACAGCACCCTAGTTGCCATAGATCAACGATTCCTCCACCACATTGATGTCGGGGATGACCTTATCCCAAACCTGTTTCACCCAGCCATCCTGTACGAGGATCATGCGGGGGATGTCACCGGCAGCCAACAGACGCCAGTAAGAATTTTCATCGATTTGTCCCAATGGAAAGACAGGCTGAAAATCCTCGATGAATGTCATGCGCTTTTGTTCATCGTTTATTGTCAAGGCAATAACCGGAGGAAGGCTGGACGTCTCCGCCAATTCATTGAGCAGCGGTACGGAATCTTTACAGTGTGAACAGTCTGTATCCATAAGAATGATCAGATACGCCCCCTGGTTGAAATCAATGACACCCAAATGTTCCAGCCCTTCAACCTGTAGATCTCCCAGTTCCAGTCGTATTGCCTGCGACTGGGGAAGATTGATACGAGAGGGGGAGAACCCAAAAACCATGGGTAACATTAACCCAATAAGGCAGGACCCTACGACTGCCCATGCCTTAGCACGCGATGGTCGCACCCGTCTTCGTCCGTAGCCTGCCCATGCCAGGAATGTGAAAACCAGTAGAATAATGTCTTCGAATACGGCTTCCAGAGGTGTACGTTTCACCCAGGCCCCGAAGCAACCGCATTCTTGAGTCGCCCCATTTATCCATGCCCACAATGTGGCTCCTAAGAAAGTAAGCAGCAAGAGTGAGGTCATTGAGAGGGTGAGTCGGGGACGATACAAAACCAGGAGTGCAGTGCCGAGAACAAACTCTGCAGCAATCAACCCCCAAGCAGCAAGAGTGAGGAAGAGATAGCCTGATAGAATATTATAGTCCTTTATCTGTTGAATGAAAAGGGACATATCCGTTGCTTTGGAAAGACCTGCCATAAGCAAGACCAGGCCAAGAGCCACTGTTATCAAGCGAAGAATGAGTTTCAAAAGACCTTGATGCTTCATATTTGAATACCCAAGTATTTTTTTAATTTCAATGTCTTGTTGGTTGGAATCCCCGACGAAGGTTTGGTGTTTGCTATTGGTTATTGGTTAATAGGAGGAGCAACCATTAACTATCGACCATTAACCAACAACCAACACCAACTTCGACTCTTACGGCGGTAACAAATCAGACAAGACCCTGCATTCACGACATATCTTCATCTTTTCCTTCCAGTCACTTTGAACTTCTCCTTTACAGATCGTTCCATTTATAAACCAGCAGAGAGACCCATCTTGAAACTCCCAAGCCGGGCACAGTCTCTTATGCTCAGGAGGGCACTGGGTGACTGCCCAGCACGGTCTTCGGCTTTTACTTCCATTCCTTTTTGATACCAGAAAAATAACCTGCCGCTCAACATGGGCCGGTACGGACCTCCATCCCTGTTCATAACTGTGAACTGCCTTCAAGGATGTACCCAGAAGTTCAGCCATTTGTTTCTGGGTCTTTCTCAGTTTCTTGCGAGCGGATGTGAACTCGTCACTATTCATTGGAACCTCGGAAATCTTGAAATAAAACCTACGTTGAATGATTCTTTCCTACTGCGAGGTTGCATCTTACTGCATCTAAAGCAACAACCGTTTCGAATCGAACTCACGGAAAGGTGGTTTCTCCTGCGTCCTCTTCGAATTGTTTTTTACTCATATTCAGCAACCTACAACCTCTTGTGATGGAAAGAGTCGCTCAATTTAAGTAAAATAAAAAACAGTTGCTATTTATATCACATTGTGGTACTTTTAGCAATCGAAAAAATACAATTTTCGGAAATCAAATTTCACAGGGTCAGGGGAAGAAGCTTTCTTATTTTTCCTCAGGAAACAGGGCCGGCCAATGTGACTGTTGAAGATCTCTATAATGTCCGACATCTCAAATAAGTGGATGGCCGATCAAACAGGGGGCGTATTATGGAAACGGTCGAGATCCGCGATAGTCTCAAAAAAAATGTTCTCAAAGGGATATCGAGAGATTCCGTCCTGGAGAATATGGGGGAGGCCATTCTTATCATCGATCCGGATTTCAGGGTAGTCTATTTTAACAAGAGGGCCGAAGAGATAACTGGGTTGGGGAAGACGGAAGCTCTTGGCAAATACTGTTATGAAGTGCTCAGACTTACTAACTGTGAAGACGGGTGCCCGGCCAACAGGATGATCGAAGAGGGGGAGAATTTTGTTGATTACTCCTCCGAGTTGGTTCTGGAGAACCACGTACCTGTTCCTGTTGCTATTCGATTTTCCATACTTAAGGATTCATCAGGGCTTCTGTCCGGAGGGATAATTGCCATCAGGGACCTTCCAACAAAGTACAAGTTTTCGAGGTCTCCTCAATCAGCCTACTCATTTCAGAAGATCATCAGCAAGAACAAAAGGATCCTGGAGATTTTTGAGATTCTCCCGGACATAAGTAAAACCGATGTTTCCATACTGATTCAAGGTGAAAGCGGAACAGGCAAAGAGCTCTTCGCCAATGCCGTCCATAAGCTCAGTCTTCGGCAGAAAGCCCCCCTCATAAAAGTAAATTGTGCAGCACTTCCCGAAACCCTTTTGGAATCGGAGTTCTTTGGTTACGTAAAGGGCGCCTTTACAGATGCAAAAAAAGACAAACCCGGAAGATTTCAGTTGGCCGACGGAGGGACCATCTTTCTCGATGAAATCGGTGATATATCATCTGCACTTCAGGTAAAGCTGTTAAGGGCCGTTCAAGACAAAGAATTCGTACCGTTGGGCGGCACAAAGACGGTTAAAGTGGATGTGAGGGTAATATCGGCCACAAACAGGAATCTTGAACAATTGGTGAAAGAAGGACGATTTCGTCAGGATCTGTACTACAGATTAAATGTCATAAAACTGGAGCTTCCGGCTCTTCGTGAACGTCCTGAAGACATACCCCTGTTGGTGGATCATTTCATCGGGAAGTTCAATCAAAAGAATCAGCGAGGTATCAAACGACTTTCGTCTGATGCTTTAGATGTCCTATTGCAGTATGAGTATCCCGGAAACGTTCGTGAACTTGAGAACATACTGGAACACGCTTATATTTTCTGCAAGGGGGACACCATCTTGAAAGCAAACTTGCCATCATATATTATGGGTATTCAGGGTGAACTTGAGAGAATCGATGAAGGCTCGAATCTGATTCACCGTGTGGAAACAGATACGATTCTTTCCACATTGAGGAGGCACAATTGGAACAAGATCAAAACTGCCGACGAGCTGGGTATTCATAGGAGTACACTCTGGAGAAAACTCAAAAGGATGGGCCTGTAATTCCTTTATGAGATGTGTCAAGTACCCCTCCCTTATGCAATGTTGCACTATTCAGTTGCAATAGGCGACATAACATCCTGCGAACAAATCATATTAAAGTCCTGATATATAACGTAATTGTAAAGCTTACCCAATAAAAGGATCCTCAATTCAGTTGCATAATAGTTGCAAATAGCAACTGAATCCCGTCTCCGCCCCTCTTTTTTAAAGATCCCTATAGAACAATATAGTGAGTAAAAACAATATGTTGCGAAAGTGCAATTCCCTTGGCATATAGGTTGCACTATCACAAAAATACAACACTTTTGATGCATAAGAATAGGAAAAAAAGTGAAGACTGAAGACTTGTTCCAATTCTTACCAGCCGATGCAGAACTTGCAGAAACCTATGAGCGTGGCCTTCTCTATCATGAGGAGGAAAGATTTGACAAATCACTTGAGCAATTCTGGACGGGTTTAAAACGATCACGAGAGTTGGGATACAGAGAGTGGGAGAGCATGGCATTAAACAATATCGGAATGGTTTATCAGAGCTGGGGGAAGTATGATCGCGCCGTGAAATTTTACAATCAGAGTCTTCAGGTGGCCAAAGAGATTGGCTTTCTCACAGGAGAGAGCACATCATATAATCACCTGGGAAAGCTGTACGATGTATGGGGAGAGACTGACAAGGCTCTGAAATACTATGAGATGAGTTTGAAAATCTTCGATCATATGAAGGATCTTCCCAATAAAAGAACAGTCATGTTGAATGTTGTTCGTTGTTACGAAAAACTGGGAGATTATAGTCGATGCAAAAGGATGTTGAGCGAAGTAATCAAGATTGATGAAGTGATAGGTCACCCGAATCAAGCAGCAGACCGGGCCTATTTTGAGAGATTGAAAGTAAAAGGATGAATAGCTAATGTAGGGGGGTGATTATGCGAGTTTTGGCAATTTATAACCGATAAATCGTGAAAGCAATATCGTCGAATGTTTGCTTCTTATGTAAAGGATAAGTCATTACGTATCAGAACAGAGAGACACGAGACAGCTATTCGGGTTCTGAATTGTACAATCCAAGGTCAACGGTTCAAGTTGAGAAAGTCATAAGAATAAATAACGTCACTTTAGGTATAAATGTTTAATGGAGGGATTGATGAGTGAATTTTTGAGGATTTTAGAGAACGAAGTACAGATTGCGGCTTTGATATTTATGGCGACAGTGTATACGATTCGGTTGAGGTGGATGTTTCGATTTAAAGCCGGCAAAGAAATTACGCATTCCGTTGGTAATCCGAAAATCGGAGCCGTTTATTCCATGATGAATGTGGCCATGCCCTGGGCGATGGAGACCGCGAGGAAGAACATGAACTTCTATGCTCAATTTGTGATTTTCCATATAGGGATCGCAATAGCTATTGCCGCTACATTCATCATACCGTATTGGCCTGAACTCTTTGAAATAAATGCAGTGGTACGCATATTTCAA
>JAXHSZ010000437.1:0-6162 GCA_034190725.1 Thermodesulfobacteriota bacterium | reverse complement strand
CGCAAAATTCCTCACTGCTGCCTCCCGTAGGAGTCTGGACCGTGTCTCAGTTCCAGTGTGGCTGATCATCCTCTCAGACCAGCTAACCATCGTAGCCTTGGTAGGCCATTACCCTACCAACAAGCTAATGGTAGGCGGGCCCATCCTTAAACAAAAGCCTTTTAAAGCATTCTTTTACTACGTCCACCGGGGTAGTCGTAGTCTCATTGGGTATTAGCCCACCTTTCGACGGGTTATCCCCATTTTAAGGGTAGATTACCCACCTGTTACTCACCCGTTTGCCACTTTACTCTCCCCTGATTGCTCAGTGGGTTTTCTCGTTCGACTTGCATGTGTTAGGCACGCCGCCAGCGTTCGTTCTGAGCCAGGATCAAACTCTCCACTTAAATTAAAA
Organism: Thermodesulfobacteriota bacterium; assembly: GCA_034190725.1. Taxonomy (GTDB): domain Bacteria; phylum Desulfobacterota; class UBA8473; order UBA8473; family UBA8473; genus JAXHSZ01. The sequence goes on along the minus strand of JAXHSZ010000437.1, from coordinate 5,768 downwards.
AAATGAAGAGATTACCTATTGCGATTCTCTTCTCTTATCAAGAGCCCTCAAAGCTTGCGAACCTACTATTTAGTTTTCAAAGAACGAAATCAAATAATAAACAGATCATATTAAACTTCTTGTAACTTGTCAAGGAAAAAACACTCTCAATAGTGAGTCTGTTTAATTTCCTATTCGATTTTTTTCATGAGAAGATCACCTTTATGAATTTTCTCTTCCCTACCTTTATTATGAGTTCTCCTTTGGTGGTTAATTCCAAATATTCATCAATAATCTTCTTCCCATTGATGCTCACTCCGCCCTGCTTGATTAACCGTTTTGATTCAGAATTACTCTTGACAACATTTGAGCACATTACTATAAGGTGAGATAGTCGGATTTTTTCTTCATCCCAAGAAATCAGTTTTTCCTCTATTTCTTGCGGTATTTCTTTATTTTTGAAAATCCGTTCAAATTCTTCAGATGCTTTTAGAGCTTCATCTTTCCCATGAAATCGACTCACTACTTCGAAGGCTAATCTCTTCTTTGCTTCTTTAGGATGTTCTTTTTCACCTCTTATCCTCTCATTGAGAAGTTTTAATTCAGCAAGCGAAATATCACTGATCAACTCATAATATCTCATCATAAGTTCATCATTGATAGACATGACCTTCCCATAGATGTCCTGAGGAGGTTCGTCAATTCCAATGTAGTTATTCAGCGATTTACTCATCTTATTGAATCCGTCGAGTCCTTCAAGAATTGGGAGAGTAATAATGACCTGCGACTCCTGGAAATAGGCCTTTTGGATATCTCTGCCCACGAGTAAATTGAATTTCTGGTCTGTTCCTCCCAACTCAATGTCTGCCTCTAAAGCTACAGAATCGTAACCCTGAATGAGTGGATAGAGGAACTCATGAATACTAATGGGCAGCTTATTCGAATATCTTTTGCAAAAATCATCCCTTTCCAACATTCTTGCTACCGTGTATTGAGCACATAACTTTATCAGCTCAATTGCGGACATCTTTTCCATCCATTGACTATTGAAAACGATTTGAGTCTTTTGTGGATCCAGTATCTTGAATATCTGTCTCTGATAGGTTTTGGAATTCTCGATCACTTCATCCCTTGACAATGCCTTTCTCGTTTCCGACTTTCCCGACGGGTCTCCAATCATTCCTGTGAAATCCCCGATTAAGAATATAACTTGATGCCCTAAGTTTTGAAATTGTTTGAGTTTATGAATAACTACAGTGTGCCCTAAATGGAGGTCTGGTGCAGTAGGATCGAAACCAGCCTTTACTCTCAGGGGAACTCCCCTCTTTACGGAATGATTCAGTTTTTTTACGAGTTCATCCTCTGTAAGAACATCAACTGTTCCCCTCTTTATTATTTCAAGCTGCTCGTTTACTTTCATTTGGAACCTCTTCTATTGGATTATACATCCCTATGATACAGACAACACTTCGAACATTGTGAGATCAATTAATGTGCAAGGTTCATTTTCAACCTGCTAATGCCTGTACTTCTTCCTGTTTTTGGATCAATATCTGTAACAATAGCATTCAGCTGAATATCTCCTTTAGCAACTTCGAATTTTTGAGGTCTTTGCGTTAAAAAACGTTCTATTATAATATGCTTCTTCATCCCAATTACAGAATCCATTGCACCGGTCATACCAACATCAGTGATATACGCAGTTCCTTCAGGGAGAATCCTTTCATCTGCGGTTTGAATGTGTGTATGTGTTCCTATGACTGCACTCACCATTCCGTCAAGATACCAACCCATGGCCATCTTTTCAGAAGTAGCCTCTGCATGAATGTCTATGAGAATAACATTCGTTTCTGCCTTTAACTTCTTGACTTCTCCAATGGCAGTCTTGAAAGGGCAATCTATATTATTCATGAACACTCTGCCCAAGACATTTAAAACACCCACCTTTTGGCCTTCTGATGTATAAACTATAACACTACCGGTGCCGGGATTTCCTGTGGGATAATTGGCAGGACGTAATAATTGTCTCTCCTGGTCAAAACCTGAAATGATCTCCTTTTTGTCCCAGATATGGTTGCCTGATGTTAATATGTCTATCCCACAGCTCAGGAGTTCTTCAACAACCTTTCGTGTTACTCCAAAACCACCTGAAGCGTTCTCTGCATTCGCAATTACAAAGTCAATATCATAGCTACTCTTGATATTATCCAAAAGCCCTGACACGGCACGCCTACCAGGTTTACCAACTATATCTCCAATGAAAAGAATCCTCAAAAAATCCTTACCTCTTATTTTGCAAATTCAATAGCCCTGGTTTCTCTGATCACGGTGATTTTTATCTGTCCAGGATAACTCAACTCATTTTCTATTTTTTTTGCTATATCCCTTGCCAGCATAATCGAATCTTCATCCGATATTTCCGAGCTTTCTACTATAATTCTTACTTCTCGTCCTGCTTGAACTGCATAAGATCTGTTGACGCCTGAAAATGAATCGGAAATTCTCTCCAAATCCTCAAGACGTTTCACATACGTTTCCAACATTTCCCTGCGAGCTCCTGGCCTTGCAGCTGATAATGAATCAGCAGCTTGTACTAGAATTGCCAGGATAGTCTGAGGAGCCTCATCACTATGATGAGCTGCTATAGCATGTACAATCTCAGGAGATTCCCCATACTTCTTTGCCAGATTGGCGCCAATAATCGCATGAGAACCTTCTACCTCATGGTCAACAGCTTTACCAATATCATGAAGGAGTCCAGCTCTCTTTGCTTGTTTAATGCCCACCTTCAATTCAGAGGCGAGTATGCCGCAGATGAATGCAACTTCTAGGGAATGTTGGAATACATTCTGAGCAAAACTTGTTCTAAACTTAAGCCTCCCTATAAGTCTTATCAATTCGGAGTGTATTCCATGTACCCCCACATCAAAAGTTGCCTGCTCCCCTGCTTCACGAATAGTCGTCTCCATCTCTTCCTGAACCTTTCCAACAATTTCTTCTATTCTCGCAGGATGGATCCTCCCATCATTTATGAGCCTTTCAAGAGACATCTTTGCCACTTCTCGTCTCAATGGATTGTACCCTGAAAGTATAACAGCTTCAGGTGTGTCATCGATGATAAGATCAACTCCAGTAGCCGCCTCTATTGCACGGATATTTCGCCCTTCTCTTCCTATAATTCTGCCTTTCATCTCATCATTTGGGAGATTTACCACAGATACAGTCCTTTCAACAACACAATCGGCAGCATACCTCTCAACTGCAAGAGAAATGATTTCTCTCGCCATCTTATCAGCTGTCTCTCTTGTCTCATCTTCGATTCTCTTGATTTTTTTCGCTGATTCATGTTTCGCATCATTCTCCATGATCTTCATCAGACGTCTTTTGGCCTCATCAGAAGAGATTCCTGCTATCCTCTCCAACTGCTCTGTCTGATCTTTTATGAGCTTGTTGAATTTTTTCTCTTTGTCCAATATGTCTTTCTCATGGTGGATGATGTTCTTTTCTCTTTTAGAGATATTTATCTCTTTCTGATCAAGCAGATCAACTTTTTTATCAAGATGTTCCTCTTTTTGTATGAGTCTCCTTTCCAATTTTTGAAGTTCGGATCTTCTTTCCCTTGTCTCTTTTTCAAATTCTCCTTTTGCCTTGTAGAGATCATCTTTGGCTTGAAGTGCTGCCTCTTTCTTTACACTTTCAGCATCTTTTTTTGCCTTTTCAATTACTTTTTTCGCTGTGTATTCCGCTACTTTCATCTTGTCTTTGGCAAGCTTTTTTGTAAAAATCAAACCAAGGGCAACACCAATCCCAAAGGCAAGCAAAAGGAATCCAACGGATTCTATAGAAATATTCAATTTTTTTATTTTACCTCCCTACTCGATATTTTAAAATGACTCTCTCATACAAAGTTGCACTCAAATATCACTGTGTTTTGAGATACACCTGACATGTAACAGAGCAGGATATACATCCTCGCCTATTGAAAATGCAAAATGATTGCAACTTGGTATGAGTACCCAATAGGAGATACTATTTTGATTAATAATCAATTTTCATCCATAAATGGCTATTTTACACAATATCCGTCTTAGAATCAGATTTTTTAATTCAAAGAATACACAATATATTCATTCCTATGATCAAAAATCTTCGTCTTCCTTGAATTTGAAAAATATCTCATTTCTGGATGGACACTCAATAAACGATTCAGGGATTTGATGAGGATAAAAGGCTGGACTTTTCAAAGACAGGTGAAATGGCAGAGTGATTTATTTGTTGTAAATTGTCTGGAAAATTATAAACATAAATGATAATCTTAAAATAACTTGAATCTCCTAATTTCAGAGTTATACGATTGAACTGCGAGGCCAATAAACGGAAATATAAAACATTCAACCTATTAGCTTTTTTTGAGGTTTTATGGGATATCGTCTACATAATAAAAAATCCTCTGATTCTATTCATTCAACTTGTACTCATATATTATCTTATCCTTTACAACACAAGCCATTTATGACCATTTATGTTCCAAGATCTAGAAACAATCTCCTTTCACCTATCCTGTCCAACTCCTATCTCGTGTCCATTCATAAATGTCTATTTTTCGAAATCTCTGGATCAGACTCAGATTTTTCAATCTTAAAAACCAATGTTTCTTTCGTTTAAAATCCTTGTCTTCCTTGACTTACAAAAATTATCTCATTTCTGCATGAACACTGTCTCATTGTTATTATCTTGCATCCACTGACTTATCTTGGCTTTTGTGGAGGTTTCACTCACCTCTTTGAAAACTATGACAATTGCTCTCGGTCAGATAAGAAAAGCAATATCAATATATTTAATACCCCCCACTCATGTGCCGTGGAAACAGTCCTCTTTGAACCTAATACTTGATTAGGTGGGCACCGTATTACTGCTTTAGACGTCCCTTGTCGGGCATGCCTGCCACAGTAAGAGACAGCTCCCTTTTGTGAACTGTTGGCTCAAAAGTACCTGTTAATCACGAACACGGCAGGGGGCGTTATATTTTTAATGACTCATTCAAAAATTGTTCTTCAGATTTTATTTGGCAATCGATAAAATTGATCAGTCTCCTCGATGTATCTTCTATCTGCTGTTCGAGTGCCATATGTTCATTTTTTGTGTGAAACAACTCACCTGTAATGTTCAAGGCCGCTAAAATAACTACTTTAAGTGTATCAATTGTATTGGTGGATTGTAAGACCTCATCTATTTTTCTATTCAAATATTCTGTTATCTCAAGAACATGAGTCTCTTCTTGGTCACTCCTGATTGTGTATTTATGGCCCAAAATCTCGACATCTATATTCTTCTTCAATAGTCATTCTTTCATCAATCGGGTAAACTTACATCCTCCAATTTATCTATTAACTCAATAATTTTGCTGTATACTAAGTCTCTTTCTTTGTGAAACTTCCCCACATTATTCATCAACTTCTGAATGTTTTGATCTTTTTGAACTAATTTTTCTACTAAGTTCTTATTTTCTTCCTTTAAAGAGATGTTTTGTCTAATCAAACTATCTATCTTCCCTTCAAGTTGCTCAAAATTATGCAGATCCATAATTCAATTTCTTCATAAACACTGAAATGAGAAGCAGTAAATGAGCGATAATCTTTAAAAACTTTCTTTTATCTTTTTACCTCAATCTACTAATTTTTATAGTAAAAGTCAAGGTTTTTATTGGTATGATTTTTTCGTGTGTAAACTGATTCACAGTATAACAGAGTAAACGCATAGTATTGATCATGAAAACCAACACAACTCTG
>JAXHSZ010000436.1:0-5422 GCA_034190725.1 Thermodesulfobacteriota bacterium | reverse complement strand
GGTTGTTAAAAAGGGAAGAGGGTATGTTCCTGCAGAAAAGAATAAAGAAGAGGATCAACCTATCGGCACCATTCCTATAGATGCGATCTTTTCGCCAATAAAGAAGGTAAGCTATAAAGTGGATCATGCAAGGGTTGGGCAAAAAACCGATTATGACAAACTCACGATGGAAGTGTGGACAGACGGCAGTGTAATACCGGAAGACGTACTCGCTTTTGCTGCAAAGATATTAAAGGATCAATTAAGTATTTTCGTGAACTTCGACGAGACTGAAGAGCCTGAAGAGGAAGAAGAAGAAGAGATTGAAGATGTCGCCCAAACCAAGCTGAATGAAAACTTGTACAGGAGTGTAGACGAATTAGAGCTTTCGGTCCGTTCGGCTAACTGTCTCAAGAATGCAGAAATAGATTACATTGGCGAGTTGGTTCAAAAAACCGAAGCTGAAATGCTCAAGACCAGGAATTTTGGGAGAAAGTCCTTGAACGAGATAAAAGAAATTTTAGCAGAGATGGGATTGTCTTTAGGAATAAAACTGCCGGATTTCTGCCCTCCGAATTCAAAGACAGAAGAAAAGAAGGAATCAATGGAATGAGACATCAAAAGGCTGGAAGAAAGTTAGGGAGGACATCGAGCCATCGCAAAGCAATGTTCAGGAATATGGCCACATCTTTTTTTGAACATGAAAGGATAGAAACCACTGATGCCAAAGCAAAAGAGTTACAAAGAATAGCCGAGAAGATGATCACTCTGGGCAAGAGAGGTGACTTACATGCGAGAAGGCAGGTTTTGAGTTTTTTAAACAATAAGGATGTAACGAAGAATTTGTTTGACACGATTGCCCCAAGATACAACGACAGGAATGGTGGGTATACAAGAATATTCAAAGCAGGGAGAAGGCAGGGTGACAATGCCCCGCTTTCAATTATTGAGTTGGTTCCAGAAAAGAGTGTGAAAAAAGCAAAGAAGAAATCTTCCAGAGACCAAAAGAAATAAAGGGACAAAAGGAAGATGTGAAGAAGACACTGGAACTGATATTGTATAGAAAGAAAACAAGGATTCAATCAAAAGCAAAGGGAAAAGGAGTATTTTCAAGAAAGAATTTCTATCACACCATATGCTTTTGAAGGCAAGGTTCAACTTGCCTTTTTTTATAGGACAAGATTTTTTCCTTGAGACTCTTGATTTTTCACAGATGTTGATCTATGATTAAATTGATTTTAACTGAGTACTATTACTGTCGAACAGAGGAGGATGGAGTAAAGGGTAGATGGTTATGGATTCGAAGGGGAAATCCCTTCTTTGCGCTCATGCCGCTCTGGACAAGAAGGCATTAAACCTGGTGATACTAGAGATAAAAGAGCTATCCTCCATTGCCGATTACTTTATAATATGTAGTGGAAAATCGGATCGACAGGTTCAGGGGATTGCCTATTCGATCGAAGAGAACCTCAAGAAAGAGGGGATCCTCCCTTTGGGTATTGAAGGGTTTTCTGAGGCAAAGTGGATACTCCTTGATTACAATGATGTAGTTATCCATGTCTTCTATGAACCCATTAGAGAATTCTATGATTTAGAAGGTCTCTTATTCGATGCCCCAAGGATTGAGATGAGAGACTGATTGGATTGATGGCACAATTCTTTGAATCATTTTTGGATTTTCTCTTTCCATCGCAATGTCTCATCTGTGAAAAAGACCTCACACATGCTCAAGAAATCTGTAAATCATGTCTTTCGGGCATGGATTACATCTCACCCCCCATCTGTCTGAAATGTGGTGTTCCTTTTCATTCAGAGACTGAAAAAGACCATCTTTGTGGAACTTGTCTGACTTCCATTGTATACTTCACCACTGCCAGGGCGGTTGGACGCTATGATGGAATGCTCCAGGAGGCGATTCATCAATTCAAGTATAAAAGAAAGACTTTATTAGCGAAACCTTTAGGTGCTCTTATGGGAAATCATAATCCTGATTCCTTTGATTTTGAATCCTATGACCTTTTCGTTCCTGTTCCTCTTCATTTGAGAAGATTAAGAGAAAGAGGGTTCAATCAGGCTCTCTCTCTGGCAAAATGTCTTGGTGAGAAATACCAGATTCCGATTGATTGTATGGGCCTTAAAAGGACAAGATGGACGGAACCTCAGATCAATCTCACGAGAAAAGAGAGACAACGGAATGTTCAAGGGGTTTTTTCCATACACGATAAAGACCGATTTAGAAGCAGAAATATCCTTCTGATTGATGATGTGTATACAAGCGGTTCAACAGTCAATGAATGCGCAAAAGTCTTGATGAATGCAGGGACAGCTCAAGTGGATGTTTTCACCCTTTGTAGAGCAGTGTAGAATGAGGATTGACTCTCTTGAATGTATGTTCATGATCCCTTTGCAACAATGGGAATGCTTTTTTCCGCTATTGTCTTTTAAATATAAACGAGGTCTAAATGGAGATTCAGGAGGTCTTTGATTTAGTAAGTGAAGATCTTAAAAAGGTTGAAACCGAGCTCTCGAGAAATGTGCTATCCCAGGTGCTTTTGATACCGGAAGTGAGCAACTACATCCTCCTGAGTGGGGGAAAGAGGTTCAGGCCACTCATACTGATCCTTGCTGCGAGGTTCTGTGGGCATACGGGAAATCATTCAATTCGCCTTGCGAGTGTTTTTGAGTTTATTCATACGGCTTCTCTCCTCCATGATGATGTGGTGGATAATGCTCAGCTCAGAAGAGGCAACTCATCGGTGAATTCTGTGTGGGGGAGTAAGACCAGTATTTTAATAGGCGATTATCTTTTTTCTAAATCCTTTTCGCTATTGACCAGTTTTGGGGATTTACAAGTCCTGAATATTCTTTCCGATGCAACAACGAGATTGGCTGAAGGGGAGATAATGGAACTCATTCAATGTGGTAATCCCTTTATTACTGAAGAAGACTATCTTGGCATCATAACCGAAAAAACAGCAGCCCTCATTTCTGCAGCTTGCCACGTTGGAGCTGTCCTTGGTAATGCTCCCCATAAAAAGGAAATGGCATTGAAAGATTTCGGTCTCAACCTGGGCATAGCCTTTCAGTTAATGGATGATCTTTTTGATTATGAATCAACTGAAGAAGAGTTAGGGAAGTCTATTGGTAAGGATTTATACGAAGGGAAGATAACACTTCCTCTCATCACCACTCTGGGAGCAAGTGACAAGTCAGATAAAGAGAGAATTATAAAAATCATTGAATCGGAGAATCGAACAAAAGAAGATGTGCTAGAAATTATAAATTTAGCAAGAAATTACAAGGGAGTTGAGCATACGTTTGGAAAGGCGAGAGAATATGTTCAAAAGGCGAAAAGTTCTTTGATAGACTTTGAATATTCCCTTGAGAAAGAGGCCCTTTTGACAGCAGCCGATTACGTTACTGAAAGAAGATGGTGAACGATACAAAATCAGAAAATTCATTGATCGATTCAATAGAAGGTTTAAAAAGAACCCACAGTTGTGGTCAATTAACCATGGATGATATAGGCAATGATGTGGTTCTTATGGGATGGGTCCAGAGCAGAAGGGATCATGGGGGTTTGATTTTTGTCGATCTCAGAGATAGGTATGGAATCACACAGATCGTCTTCAGTCCTGATGTGGATGAGACATCCCATAAGAAAGCTACCTTCATCCGCAATGAATTCGTTGTAGCTGCCAGAGGGAGTGTCTCTGCGAGACCGAAAGGGACAGAGAATCCGAGTATGCTTACCGGAAGGATAGAGATTCAAGTGAAAGAGTTGAGGATCCTGAACAATGCCTGTCCAACCCCTTTCGTCATTGAGGATGATATGGATATTGGTGAGGATACTCGCCTGAAATACAGATACCTGGATCTCAGGAGGAAGAATGTCCAGAGAAATATCATTTTAAGAAGCAATATTGCACGAGCAATAAGAGAGTACCTTTTTGAAAATAATTTTTTGGAAATAGAGACTCCCTTTTTAACCAAAAGCACACCTGAAGGTGCAAGGGATTACCTGGTTCCCAGCCGAGTAAATCCAGGCAATTTTTATGCCCTGCCCCAGTCTCCTCAATTATTCAAGCAGCTTCTCATGATCGGAGGGTATGACAGATACTTTCAAATCGTACGATGTTTCCGAGATGAGGACTTGAGGGCGGACAGACAGCCTGAATTCACCCAAATAGACCTTGAGCTTTCCTTTATTGACCGAGAAGATATATTTCAGATCATAGAGGGAATGATGACCTCGGTCTTTAGAGATATATTGAAATTGGAGCTGAATACCCCTTTTAAGAGGCTTACGTATGATGAGGCTCTACAGAGATATGGGGTGGACAATCCGGACACAAGATTCGATCTGGAATTGGTGGATGTATCCGATGTGCTTGGGAAATCAGACTTCAGACTATTCGCAGATGCAGTTACAGGGGGAGGGGTCGTAAAGGCCTTGAATGCCAAAGATTGCTCCCACTTTTCCAGAAAAGACATAGATGATTTGACTGATCTGGTCAGAATCTATGGAGCGAAGGGGTTATCATGGATCAAATATGCGTCAGGAACATGGCAGTCTCCCATTGCCAAGTTTATAGACGACTCAGATAAAAGAGCTCTTCAAGAAAGACTCCATCTATCAGAAGGTGATATGCTGCTGATCGTAGCGGATAAAAGAAAAATAGTGAATGAGGCACTTGGTCGTTTAAGGCTCAATTTGGCAAACAGGTTACATCTCATTAAAAAAGAGACCCTGGATTTTACATGGATCATTGACTTCCCATTGCTGGAATACGATGAAAGTGAGATGAGGTTTACAGCGATACATCACCCTTTCACTGCTCCAGTGGATGAGGATTTACCAAAACTGGGGATTGAACCGGGTCGGGTGAGAGCCAAGGCATATGACCTTGTTTTAAATGGTTTTGAGATTGGTGGCGGAAGTATCAGAATCCATCACATGGAACTTCAGTCGAAAATCTTTAAGGTTCTCGGTATTCGAGAAGAGGAAGCAAGAACAAAATTTGGCTTTTTACTGGATGCATTGACGTATGGAGCCCCTCCTCATGGCGGAATTGCTATCGGTTTCGACCGCCTTATCATGATCATGACCGGCTCTGAGTCCATTCGGGACGTTATTGCTTTCCCAAAAACCCAGAGGGCCAGCTGTTTAATGACAAATGCTCCTTCAGAGGTGAACAAAAAGCAACTTTCTGAATTATCCCTTCAATTGAGAGTTGCAAAGTGACTTTTCGTGAAAACAAGAACCTATCTTATCATATATGAATCCCTTAATTCCTTCATTTTTTTCAGATAGTCCTTTCGATGGACGAGCCCTCTTTGGGTGGAGAGAGTGTCCAAAAGCCTCACTATGTATGGTCTGATGTCAATGCCGTGTATATTTTGAGATCGTTGATTCGCACTATGAATGACGAGGAGAGAGTAG
>JAXHSZ010000435.1:0-2975 GCA_034190725.1 Thermodesulfobacteriota bacterium | reverse complement strand
GTTAGGACAGAAATGATTAGTAAGGTCTATCATGCCAATCTCCTTTCTATTCAGAGTTTACTAATTGTACACTGAAGAAAGGCTGATGGCAAGAAAAAAACAATGATTAGGTGACATCGCCCACAATTTCAATTAGCGAGAAATGATCAAGGTGACAGATTCAATATTCTCTAGGCATTCTATTGTTGACACCGAGACCTTTTTACATCCAACTTGATGACAGGGAGATGTCAACTTACTTAGTGGAAGATTTGAAACATCAAAAGTTTTTAAGGGAAAGGATGTAAAAAAAAGTCGATAAGGCTTGAGTAATTTTTTTTGCAAAGCTGGAAAGATCATAGTTATTAAGTTAAATGGGGCGTTTGAATATTTGAGGGACTCAGTTCATTGAGGAGGTGGATAATATGTTGACTGCGGGAATAGATGTCGGTACTCGGAACACAAAAGTGGTTATTATAAGGGATGACAAAGAGATTTTAGGGCGCGGTAGTGTTATTACAGGCTTTGATCAGAAGGCATCGGTGGAAGAGGCATTCAATCAGGCTTTACAGGAAGCAAAGGCAACAATGGATGAAATCGTGAATGTGACAGCCACTGGTGCAGGCAGAAAAGTTGCGCCTTATGCGAATGATGAAATCACCGAGATCGGTGCCAATGCCAAAGGCGCTTTGTTCCTTGTCCCCTCAGCCAGAACAGTAGTGGATGTGGGTGCTGAAGAGAGTAGAGCAATAGGGTGTGATGCCAATGGCCGTGTCAAAGACTTTGCAGTAAATGAGAGATGCGCTGCCGGCGCAGGGACGTTCATTGAAACCATGGCACGAATTCTGGAAACATCAGTAGAAGGATTTGCCAGACTTTCCTTGGAATCAACAAAGAGCGTCCCCATGAATGCGCAGTGTGCTATTTTTGCAGAATCCGAAGTGGTGTCCTTGGTGCACACTGACACAGCCCTGGAAGATATCGCGGGAGCGGTACACGAAGCTATAGCAGACAGAGTTGTTGCCATAGTCCGCAGAGTAGGAGTAGAGAATGATGTCGTCCTTGCAGGAGGTATGGCCAGAAATCCTGGCTTTGTGGAAGCATTAAAGAAAAAATTAGGGAGTAATGTCCTTGTTCCGGAATATCCTGAGTTTGTTTCTGCTTTGGGAGCTGCACTTACCCACAATCAAAATTGAAGGAGGGTTTTAAGTGATGGAGCTGGAAAGAAAAGAGTTTTGGAGATGGCCTGAGTATCGATGGACTGCGCCTGATTTAGACTGGAGAGGAGGAGAAATTGTAACGGGTGGTATTGATATTGGCTCCGTAAGCACCCAGTCAGTGATTATGGTTGATGGGAAGCTCTATGCGTATAGTAATATGAGAACAGGCTCAAGCAGTCCTGATAGCGCTGAAAATGCCTTAATTTGGGCATTAGATGAAACTGGGCTATTGCAGAAGGAAATCCATTATATTGTGGGAACGGGGTATGGGAGGTTGAATGTTCCCATGGCGGATCGCACGATAACCGAAATTGCTTGTCATGCCATGGGGGCAAATTTTATCTATGGCCCTTCGGTGCGTACAATACTCGATGTAGGGGGACAAGACTGTAAGATAATCCGCTGTGATGAGAAAGGCAGAGTGGGCAATTTTTTAATGAACGACAAATGTGCTGCGGGGACTGGAAGAGGGATAGAAGCCTTTGCTGAACTGTTATCCATTCCCATCGAAGATATAGGCGAGAGGTCCTTTCAAGTGGATAATGAGCCTGAGCCGGTAAGCAGTACATGTGTCGTTTTTGCAAAAGCTGAAGCCACAGGAAAACTGCATGAAGGGTGGTCGGCAAATGAAGTGATAGCAGCATATTGTATAGCAATGGCTCGTCGAATAACAGAATTGATCAATCGATTGGGAGTAGAAAGAGAGTTTGCTATTACGGGAGGGCAATCAAAAAACATCGGTGTGGTGAGGAGGATAGAAAAAGACATAGGAGTTGAAGCTTTGCCATGGAAGGAAATCGATCCTCAAATTGCCGGTGCCCTTGGGGCCGCTCTATTTGCCAAAGCTCTCGTCGAAAAGTCCCGCAAGAGGAAATCATGATTGCTAATTATGGATATAGAGACGGTTCCGGTACTTTTCTCATTACTATTGATACAGAAAAATGTGATGGCTGCGGGGAATGTGTGAGTGCTTGCCCCTGCAGTGTATTGCAAGTAATCAGCAACGATTTTGACCCCATAGGAGAAGGCATGATGGCAGCGGTGGCAGAAGAACACCGCAATAAGATCAAATACAAATGTGCTCCGTGCAAACCGGTAAGCAGGAGAAAGGAGCTTCCCTGTGTAGAGGTGTGTGTACCTGGGGCGATTACTCATTCTTGGTAGTTATTTGTTTCCACAGCTATCGGATAAGAAACGATCTCATAACCGGATTCTTTCCGTGAGAGCTCATTGGTCTGCTCAGAAGCCATGGGCGTATTTGAGCTTTAATGATCTTTACATCTCTATACTTCTCATCTTCAGAGACGCTTCTTATCAGAATTAAATCGAAATTTTCTATTTTGCTCTTTCAAAACTGAAAAAGGTATAGATGGATTTCATGTGCTTGTACCCTTATTCTTTACCTAATCTGTTAGAGTCTGTATCCCCTGAGAGTTCGATATCTCATTAGCAGCCTCTTCCAATACAACTTTTTGATCTGAAGAGAGGCCATCGTATTGACTTGGTATCCTGATAGGATAATTATAAATGATATCCTCTCATAATCCTTGCACGTGCCCTTTCCTTTCAGTCCTACCTATTGTGGAACAGCAGTTACTCTTCTTCTCACTTGTTCCGGAAAATTCCATACTGTTATCAGAGTTTTTTCTATCAGACGGATCATATCGGTTCTCATAATAATTGTCCATAATTTTAATAATTATCCTTTAGGAGACCCTTATGTTTTTTAAACTGATTGCATGAGAATTCACTGTTTTTCAATGTGAAATGAATCCA